>CAZUDG010000065.1:0-10676 GCA_964618775.1 uncultured Lachnospiraceae bacterium
TTCCTCCCCTTGAAAGATCTCTAGCCAAAACTATTGCAGGTGGAACTTCTATGCAGCTAAGTGGTGGTCCATATACATTATTTATGGTGAAAGATAAGGACACTTATATTGCAAGGTTGTTAGTTGGAATTAATAAAGAAAAGAATAAACAAAAAGAGCAAAATGAGGGGTATTTCTCTCTATTTGAATGTGTTAATGAGCTTAAGGCAGCAAAACTACTTTTTGATGGAGCTCTTAATTGGCTTAGTCAAAATAAGGTGAATATGGTGACAGGTCCTGTTTCACCTACTAACGGAGACGATTTACGGGGTGTAATGATTTCTGGATTTGATGAAATCCCGGCAGTTAATACCACCTACACTATGGATTATTATAAGGATTTGTTTGAAGGGCTGGGTTTCGGAAAATATTTAGATTTTTATGCTTATTCCATGAATTTTGATGAGATAAAAACCACAAAGAGTCGGGTTAGAAAATTAGTAGAGTATGGAAAGAAAAAAACAAATATCACTATTAATTCTTTTAATAAAAAGCATATGGATAGGGATGTAAAAGATATATATGATGTGTTTATAAAGGCCCAACAAGCCTTTTGGGATCATCTAGAAGTGCCTACATATGAGAAGTTTTATCAAGAATTTTTAAGTTTAAAACCTTTATTAGATACTAACCTAATTTACATAGCCAGAGTAAATGACATTCCTGTCGGATTTGTTGCAGGAATCCCAGATTACAACCAGGTCCTTACACATTTAAGAGGCAAAATCAATCTAATATCTCTACTTAAGTTTCTATATTATAAAAACAAGATTACAAGAGCAAGAATGTTTATGCAATTTGTAATCCCAAAGTTTCAAAAATCAGTTGTTACTCCCGGTTTATATTTAAGTTTTTACGAAGGTTTTTTAAGAAGTGGCTACAAAGATATTGAAGCCTCTACTATTGCAGAATTTAATATAGATTCTCTCCATTCTGTTAAAGGAATAGGCTTTACTCCTACAAGAATATATCGGATTTACCAGAAAAAATTATAAATGCCTAGATTATACAAGCTTTGTTTTTATGGTTCTTTAATAAATGTTCGAGTCATATATTACACTTTTATATCATCTTTAATAAACTACAAAAGGAAACAGGATTGATGATGTGAGCCCAATAAGTTAGATTTTAGGTCTAGCTTTGGGGGATCACATCAATTATCCTGTCTCCCTTTATCTTAGTTCTATTCTTTTTTCAGATTTTATTCTTCTTCTGATTCTACTGGAGTAGTCAGTTTAATATAAGTACGGCCATTTCTTTCTTCTTTATATTGTACTGAATCCTCCCTATTAACACAATCATTATATTCAGAATTTACATCTTCAGAGTTTTCATTTTCATTTGATTTATATGCTTCTTTTGCAGTGCTTGATTCATTTGAAGATGATGATTTCTTATAGTTACCAGTCTTTCTTCTTATAGTTTGGCTAATATCATCAAATGCTTCTTTTCCTGTTTCTACAATATCATCGACTACATCAACTGAATCATCTGCAATCTCGCTTGTTTTTTGCTTAATCTTTTGTCCTAGTTCTTTACCACTAGTAACAATTCTCTCTTTTTCCTCTGGTTTATCATCTATTTTTTCAGCAATTGCACCTATAGCATCGGCACCAATTTCAACACCTACTTTAGCTATAATTCCTCCTACTTTTATAGTACCTTTTACAAAGTCACTTATTTTCATAGCTTATCCTCCTTGATTTAATCTCAAAAGTTATAAAATATTATCATTTATAAAGTCGTTTCTTATATCTATCTCTAATTACAACTATTATAAAACTTAATATACTCATTAATGATATCCCTATACCTAGTTTCAATCCTTGTGGAGTATAGGATAATTCTATTGAATGTTGACCTGCTTCTAAAGGAATGGATAACAAGGCCTCTTTAAAAGCGATAGGTTCTATTTCACTGCCATCTACTTTAACACTCCACCCCTCATCATATGGAATTGATGTATACATCAATCCTTTTTCACTAGCATTAATACTTCCTCTAATAAATGTATCTTCAAAGCTGTCTATATTAAATGATTCATTAATTAGTTTATTATATAAGTTTATATATACACCTTCATCAAAACTATAAGCGTATACTTCAAGTCCACTAATACTCTCAGGCGTTGTTATATGAACATAATTACCAGGTTCAAAGCTGCCTATATTTATAATATATTCCCGGTCATAATCATCATATATTTCTGATGACATTTCAATTCCATTTTCATCTGCCACTGAAACATTTATGGACTCAACATCACTAGTAGGTACATAAATGTACACGTCATTATAATCCTCAATTTTTAGCATAATCATTGTGTCATTATAAATTTTAGTTATCTCATTAAACAAATTGCCTTCTAACAAATTAGAGGAAAAATCATTTTGTCCTATAAAAGGATCCTCAGAGCTGGTATCCCATTTTAAGTCAAAATCATGGGGTAACATAAAGCCTAGGGGCAAGGTATAATTATTCTCATATAAATACTCACTTCCAGATTGCCCAATTAATGAATTTAAAACAGAATCTTTAAGCTTACTATCTTCGTCCTCTTTAACTAGCACATACTTTACAGAAAACAATGATGAGGTCAAAGGCGTATGTCCATAGAATGATAGGGCATTCATGGAGCTCTCAAACCCTAACTCTTCAAGATAGTCATTTAGTTTTTCCCTTGATGTAGAAGAGAATAGGGACACACCTTTGTAACCATGCCAGGCTGCATCATTCTTAGTTCTTCTTTTATTTTTCTCTATTCTATAAAAAGAATCATCTTTGTCTTCTACACCTGTAAGCAGCTCATTGATATCTGCATTATCATCTACATAATATGATCTTGATGTAGCACTAATACCCGTTCCACCAAAATTAACAAGGGCTTCTGCAGTAGTAATTAATAAAAACACAAGGGCAACTGTAGTTTTCTTAAATTCTCTATAATCATATTCATAGTCGTCTTGCTTATCTTCGCCTTCATTATGAATATAATAAAATTCTATATCTGCTTCTTTAGAGACTTTGCGATATATTTGAATAACCATTAAATAAAGAGATAAAAACAAAATGCTAATATATATATGCTTGAAATCAGAAGCTTCATCAAGCAGCAAATGCTCATAAGACAAAATTAATACAATGGAAAAGGCAAAAGCTCCATATATTTGCTTCTTTTTAAACTTGTTTATATTAATTAGAGCCTCATAGGCCATGGTTAATATTAAAAATATATAAATAAAGGATTGTCGCGCTGGTAGACTATTTGGAAAATGAAAACCATGCCAAAAATAATTAAGTATGTTAAAGTTAAAGCTCAGTAAGAAAAACACCAATAATAAGGTTTTGCCGACTTTTTCTTTGTTCTTCTTGGACGAATTCATCCAGTAAAGTGGTAAGAGCAAAAATATTATTATAGAGCTGTATATATTAGGGTCATTAGCAGTTGTTTCTGACACTTCTAAATTCATCAATCCTCTTGAGAATATTTCATAAATTGAAAAATATCTATTTATGGTATCTGGCAAGCTAATATCAGCTGATGCTGATGCTTTTAACACAAAATATTCAGGTATAATTAAAAATGCAGCAAAGGCCCCCGCAATCAATGAAAACACAACAAAGTTAATTATTCTTTGCTGGAAATAATTCCAATCCTTCTTAGCTTTGTTTGTAAATAATAATACTATAAAGTACAAAACAAGATAAATACAAATCATATATGCAATATAATAATTAGATATTATTGCTAAGCCTAGTGATATGCAATATAAATAACCCTTATTGTATTTTACTAGTCTTTCTAGTCCAAGAATAATTATAGGAAGTAGCATTACACAATCTAGCCACATTATATTCCATGAGTAAGCTGCAATATAAGCAGAAAGAGCGTAGAAAACTGATATTGCAATTGTCGCCAGATCTTTACTCTTGTAGTGGTGTCTCAAATAATATGTAGTTGCCACACTAGACATTGCAATCTTTATGATAATTATTATATTCATTACTTCAATTAGATACTGCCTATTAACCAAAGGCAAGAACCAGTTAAAGGGGCTAGATAAATAATATGCATATAGGCCTGTAAAATTTGTCCCTAATCCTATATTCCAAGAATAAGTAAGGCTTTCACCAGCTGAAAGTTTATTATAAAACTCTGAAAAAAAGGGAGCATATTGGTGGTACATGTCTCTTGCTAAATACATAACATCACCAAAAGGATAAACCCCTTTAGCAACATAAATACATGATAAAACAAAAATTGGAATAAAAAAAGAAAACAAATATATATATCTTTTCTCACTAACAAATTTTTCCTTAAAGCCCTTTATAAACCCACCTTTTATATTCTCCATACTTAATATTACCTCATAATAATATCTTCTAAATTATAACTTCTTAGTTATCGTCACTTATACTGTCTATATCATTTTTCTTAACTTCATTGTTTTTGATTTGTTTAATATCTATATTGGTTTGCTTTAGCACGTAAATTGGCCTATCCTTGGCTTCCATATATATTTGTCCTATATATTCACCTAAGATGCCAATTGATAAAATGATTATTCCACCTAGAAATAGCACTGCTGATAATATGGTAACATAACCTGCCACATCAATTCCATAAACAAATGTTTTTATTAAGGTAAATATAATATAAATAAATGAAAAAATAGAAATAATACAGCCCATACCAGTTACTAAGCGCAAAGGAACAATTGAGAATGCAGTGAGTCCACCCATACCATACTTAAATAATCCCCAAAAACTCCATTTGGTCTCTCCCATGGTACGGTCAATATCCTCATAGGGTATCCATTTTGTTTTGAAACCAACCCATTCAAAAATTCCTTTAGAAAATCTCTGTACTTCAGATAATTCTAGTACAGCATCTACCATTTGCCTGGTCATAATTCTGTAATCTACTGCTCCTTGAACTAGGTCAAGGTTAGTCAGATTATTACTTAATTTATAATATGCTTTAGAAAAGAAATTCCTCAGTGGCTCATTTCCTTCTCTTTTAATTCTTCTTGCGGCACAACAATCATAACCTTCTTCTAGTCCTTTAATCATATCAGGTATTAAACTTGGAGGGTGCTGTAAGTCAGCATCCATAACCACTACATAATCCCCTCTTGAGTATCTCAATCCTGCATACATACCCGCCTCTTTACCAAAATTCCTTGAAAATGATATATACTTTACAAAGGAATCTTCTTGGGCAAAGTCTTTAATATACTCTAGTGTACGATCTTTACCTCCATCATCTATAAAAACAAATTGGAAAGAATAGCCTACTATATTATTTAATATTTTCTTTGTCTCCTTGTAAAAAGTCCTAATAACCTCTTCCTCATTATAACAAGGCACTATTATATCTATACGTTTCGTAGTAATCCCTCCTAGTAAATATCTCATTCTATATTTAGCCAAATCCCATTAGTTTTTAGCCAGTCTTTGGCTTCCTTATAATTTGGAATAACCCTTTCAAGACTATTCCAGTAATCCCTTGAATGGTTCATATGAATCAAATGACACATTTCATGAACTACTACATAATCAACAACTGATAAAGGAGCCATTATGATCCTCCAATTAAAGAGTAGTCTCCCCTTAGCCGTACAAGTTCCCCATCTTCTTTTTTGTTCTTTAACAACAATATCCGTGGGTTTGACAGGAATAAAGGCTTGATAGTAACTAACCCTTTCCTTAATAATCTCTAATCCCTGCTCCTTATACCAAGAAATTAGATCTTGCTTTAAATAGTCCTTGTCTTTATTATCAGTTTTTATAATTAGGCTTTCTCCATCTAATCCTATAATAGGCTTGTTTTTACCCTGTCTGTTATTAACATAAGCTATGCTAGCTAAAGTGTTAATGTTAGTCTTATCTAAAATCAATCCATTCCTATCAGACTTCTTTAAAACTCTTAACTTGTAGGTCTTGCCCAAATATAAAAATTCTTCACCATCTTGGAAGTTCTTTTTAATTTTGTCTAGATCCAGAGATTCAAAATGGTCAAGATTAGATAAAATCCAATCACCTTTAGTTTTTATTTGGTCCATAACCTCTTGTTTAGTCAAAAAGGAAGGTGCTAACACTCTTACCCTTCCATCAGGTTTTATTTGTATTTCCAAACTTTTTCTTTTCCGGTATTCAAGCTCAAAATCTATAATCTTCCCTTTAAAATTCATAGAAAGCACATTTTTCTTATTCAACTAATCAATCCCTCTAATAACTTGAACGATATTATTAAACTTTATCTTTTCACCTTTGAAAAATATTAATCCCTTATATAATTTACCTGCTATCATAAAGCAAATAATTGAACTTATAATTAATATAGCAATTGATATAATCGCCTGTATGATAGTAACATTACCATTTAATATATTGGCTGGCAAAATAAATGGTGCCGTAAATGGAAAATAATTTATGAAATTTCTCCAAAAACCATCTACTATCATAGGTGCTAGCATGGTAATAAGGCCACATGCGATAACTGGTATATAAAATATGCCCGTTCCACTAGAAATGTCTTCTGCTTTACTAAGTGAAGCTCCAATTATACCAGCATAAGAAAAGTAGAATAAAAATCCAAGGCATAAGGCAAGTATAGAAAGAATAATAGCCAGGGTTGAAAATGCAGCTGGACTAGTATTATTTTGTACAAATTCCATAGCCTCGATAACCGGATTTATATAGTCTGGATACCGAGTGTTTAAGTATATATTACCAATTATAAATCCTATAATACCACATATTAACCAAGATAAAAACTGTAATATAGCAACTAGAGACAAGGCAAGAATTTTCCCTGTTATAATCTTTTGTGGTTGTACTGCAGTTAGTAACATCTCTGTAAGTTTAGATGTCTTTTCTATCATTAGTGAATTCATAATTGACTGAGCATAAACAATTAAAAGCAAATATATTGCAAATGAAAACAACATAGGAACAAGTAGTTTAATAATTTGTTCCCCTTCGCTGGATTCAGTTTCCCCTATCTCAACAATTGTTGTAAAAATTGGTTTTATAATAACGGCTAACTGTTCTCCTGATAATTCACTTTGGCCTATTTTATACATTTCAAATATTGGAATTAACTCTTCTAATACAAGCTCTGATTCCTCAAAGCTAATGTTTGTTTCTTCAGCTAGAAGAGCCTTTAAGATAATTCCATCTTCATCTCGTGACACATTGACAAGTAGGCCACCCTCTTCACGACTGACTTCCTCCATTGCATCAGCAAGAGTAGTATCTTCTTCAATTTGAGTGAAATTTATATTGTTAAAATCAGGATGAACTTCACCCAGTTCACCAAATGAATCAATAAATGTATTCACTTGTGAAAAATCTTTTGTTTCATCTAATATATAGACCTCTGAGATGTTTTCAATGTTAACTAATACTTTATCTTCTTCATATTTTATTCCATTAAGTAGTAAAATAAGGAGTACTCCAATTAAGATAATAGCTCCAACAATAATAGTCGCAATTTTAAATGCTTTGCTTTTAATTTGTTGCATAATAGTAAATAAAAAAACATCTTTCCAACCAGAATTCTTATCATTTCCCATTATCTAGCCTCCTTTTTTGCTTTAGAAATTGTAATTATGTCTTTTACTTTAATAACATTACCTTGATGTAATATTAGTGTTTGATACACTTTTGATGTAAAGCCAACTAAAATAATTGTACTTATAGTTAAAATAACAATTGCAATTAAAGCCATAATAATAGATACTTTTCCCATTAAAAGATATATGGGTGTTATAAATACAGAGGATATTGGTAGTAAGAATGTTACATTTGCAAACAATCTACTTGGTGAACCTTGAAGACTCATCATCACCAGTCCTAATCCCATATAAGCACCAACAATTGTTATTATGGTATAAAACATCATTCCTTCTTGCAAGTCCTCTATCTTACTTACTGTGGCACCTGTAAGCCCTGCTAAGAATGCATAAAATATAAATCCAACTATATATATTATAATTGCTAATATTATATTAATTAATGAGATATTTTGAAGGACATTAATTTCTAATGCACCATATATCATCTCTGGTAAAAAGTTCTCACTATTAAACATTGCTTTATAAATAAGACCAGATAATCCCAAACCAAATATCGCAAATAATAATTGAATTATAGTGATTGTAAGCATAGCTAGTACTTTCCCAACTATAATGGCCATTGGACGAATTCTAGTTAACAAAACTTCAATCAATTTAGTTGATTTTTCAGTTACTATAGTAGTAGCAACACCTGAGCCCCCATAGGAAATCATCATCATTATGAAAACTAAAGCTGCTAATATAAGATTATATTCACTATAGGTAACGCTAACATCTTCATCCACTTGATCTTCTAGACCAGTATATGTTTGAACTTCCATAAATATAGGTTCTTCAAGCATATCTATTTGTTCTTGGGATATGCTAAGATTTTGTATTATATTCTCAGTAAAAGCTTCACGCATTATTTCAGAGAAATTAATAGCTTCTATTTCAGAGATTTTGCCTTCTGGAACTCTAACAATTTGCATATTATAAAATCCGTCTTCTTCCTTTATATGCAAAAGCAAGCTTCCATTTTCTTCTTTCTCCAAGTCCTTTTCTATTTCATCTCTGGACTTATCAGTATATTCAAAGATTGTATCTTGATAGATATTAAAATCTTCTTTTATAATATTATAATCAGCTAGAGGAAGCCCAGTATCATCAATTATATAAACCTTTTTTATATCACTTTGTTTTCCTTCACTATTAATGCCATTAGTAATTAATTCAATAGCAGGCATTGACAATAGTGCAATCAGAAATAATATAATTGTAAAAATTTTAAAGTGTTTGCTTTTGAAGGCTTGCTGTATAGTAAATTGGTAAACATGATTACAACCATGTAGTTCACTTCTATTCATCTTCAATCCCCACCTTTTCTACAAAAATCTCATGTAGAGATGGTTCACGCAGTTCAAACTTAATTATGGGTATTTCTCTCTCTATTAATACCGATAGAAACTTAGTTGCAGTTTCCTCTTCTTCTACTTTAATATGGTATTCTTGAGGACTCCTATTAACTAAATTTAGGCCAAATTCATCTATAAGTGGACGGATATCGCCTTCGCAGCGCAGGAATAAGTTTACCCTGCCATATCCTTTTTTTATTGTATTTAAATTACCTTGTAATACAGTTTTTCCCCGATCAAGAATTGTTATGTCTTCACAGAATTCTTCAATTATAGGCATTTGATGGCTGGACATGATTAAATACTTATTCTTATCAATTTGCTCTTTAATAATTGATTTAAACAAGTCTGAGTTTACAGGATCAAGACCACTTAAAGGTTCATCTAAAATTAAAAGTTCTGGATCTGAAAGTAAGGATATCATTAGTTGAATTTTTTGTTGGTTACCCTTTGAAAGTTGTTCAGCAGTATAATATTTTTTCTTGTTTTTCTTTGTTTTACTGGGAAATACATATTCCTCAACATTTAAACGCTCTGCCCAATATGAAATTCTTTCTTTTGCCTCTTTTCTAGCTACATTTTTTAGTTTGGCAAAATATAATAATTGATCCATAATAGTATACTTTGGATAAAGCCCTCTTTCTTCTGGTAAATATCCAACATTAGTATTAATAGGATCAAGGGTTTTATCTTTCCATGTTACACTACCTGCCTCAAAATTAAGCATTCCTAAAATTATTCTAAGTGCAGTTGTTTTACCTGCACCATTAGTTCCTAATAATGCATATACTCCTGGTTCCTCAATGTTAAAACTCAAATGATCTAAAACTGTCTTTTCCCCGTACTTTTTTGTTAAGTTCTTAGCCACTAATGACATACATATTCCTCCAAATCTTTATTTGCTATTTTCATTTTACACTTTATAGTAGGATTGTCAAAATTTTTTATGAAGATTATGCAAAATCTCTATAATTTGATAATATGATAATTTTTCAAAGTTTACCAAATTAATTATTATTAAATGCAAGATTTATTAGAAGTAAGTGTATATGTATATGTAACAGTAAAATGATAAGTAACTGATTTAAGGTTAAAATAATATAGATTAAAATAAAACTAATAATAGTATATACATTATATGTATAATAAAGGAGTTCATTATGGCTATAAGAATTATTACAGATTCACCTTCAGATATTTCAATCAAAGATGGAGATAAATTAAATATTAATATAGTACCTTTAAAAATTAATATTGAAGGTAAATCATACCGTGAAGGTATTGATATAAGTGTTGAAGAATTTTATGAAAAGCTAGAAACTTCAAAGGTTTTACCAACTACAAGCACACCCTCACCTGAGGATTTTCTTACATATTTTAAAGATGCAAAAGAAGCAGGAGATGATGTGATAGTAATTGCCTTAGCATCAGTGTTAAGCGGTACATACCAATTTGCTAATCTTGCTAAAGATATGGCAGAATACCCTAATATCTATATTATTGATTCAGAACAGGCTACACTTAGCCAAATGCTATTGGTTAAATACGCCATTAAATTACGAGATGAAGGAAAAACAGCTCTAGAAATACTTGATGTCATAGAAAAAGCAAAGAAAAAGGTCAGATTACTTGCTGTGGTTGATACCCTAGAATATCTTCA
>CAZUDG010000066.1:0-10221 GCA_964618775.1 uncultured Lachnospiraceae bacterium
ACAATAGACCACTTATTACATTTTATTAATAATATCTTTATATTTTCTTATGATAATATAAATTAAAAAACACTATTTGAAAGTTTATTCCTCTTCTTCAAAGAGAGCTGGAATACTCTCTGTATATGGCGGATAACATATGCCCTTTTCAGTAACTATGGCTGTTATTAGGCTATTGTCAGTTACGTCAAATGCTGGATTATAGCATTTGGTTTCTTTTAGTGCCATAGGTTTTTCATAAAACATTTCTTTTATCTCATTTGGATCACGAAGTTCAATTTCAATATCATCACCAGTTTTAGCTTTCATGTCAATTGTAGATGTAGGTCCTAGAACATAAAATGGTATATTATAGTGTTTTGCTAATATTGCAACACCACTTGTGCCTATTTTGTTAGCTGTATCTCCATTGGCTGCAACTCTGTCACAACCAACCATACATGCTTGTATCCAGCCATTTTTCATAACAATACTTGCCATGTTGTCACATATAAGAGTTACATCTACTCCTGCTTTTTCTAATTCGTATGAAGTTAGTCTAGCGCCTTGAAGAAGAGGTCTTGTCTCATCTGCAAACACTTTGAAGTTAATGTCACGCTCTTTACCTAAGAGTAGTGGACCTAATGCTGTTCCATAACGGGAAGTTGCTAGTGGACCAGCATTACAATGGGTAAGAACTCCATCACCATCTTTGATTAATGTAAGACCATGTTCAGAAATTGCAGTACACATTTCTATATCTTCTTGGTGTATGTCTTTGCTTTCCTGGCCTAGTAATTGAAGTATCTCTTCTATTGTCTTATCTTTATTGGCAACAACTACCTTATCCAGGCGGTTCAATGCCCAACTTAGATTTACCGCTGTTGGCCTAGATGAATTAATATAGTCTTTAATGGCCGTAAACTCTAAATAGAATAAATCATAACTATCCCTTGGCATTTGCTGTGCTAATACATACATTCCGTATCCTGCACATATTCCAATAGCAGGTGCTCCCCTAACTTTTAATTGTTTGATTGCCTCATATAAGCCTTTTATAGTATTAATAGTCAAGTATTCTGTCACATTTGGAAGTTTGGTTTGATCAATTATAATTACTGATTTTTCATCTTCACTTAATTTAATATTATCAATATGTGTAACGCCTTTACTCATGATTATTACTCCTTTAATCTGTTATTTTAAAGCCTGCTTTAAATTCCCGTGAATCAAAGGCTTGCTCGAAGTCTTCTAGTTCATACAAATCAACTTCTGGAAATTTAATGAGGTTTTTTCTTAATAGTTGTAGGGCTGGCTCAAATGGACCGCACCTACTGCCAACTATAGTTATCTCATCTACTACAAACTCACTCATATTAATATCTATGTTGCTAGCATAGGTACTTTTAATAACTATAGTTCCCTTTTTACGAACTAGTTTTTTAGCATCAATTAATCCTCTGGGCGACCCCGTTGCATCAATTACTATTTCAAATGTTTCATCTGTTTCTTTCCTTGTTTTTGCAAATGCTTCAAAGGACTTTAGCTTTTCATCATGTCTTCCTACAACTGTAAGGTCTGCTCCAGTAAGGGCAATAACTTGAGCAATCATAAAGCTAAGTCTTCCATCTCCAAGAACAGCTACATTAGTTGATGGTTGAATATGAACTTGATCAAGTATCTCTAGGGCAGCTGCTAAAGGTTCTGTAAACACTGCTACTTCTATAGGGATTTCTTCTGCTACAACATGTAATAAATCTGTTCTCATCTTTAAATATTGGGCAAAGCTACCATCATGATTGTTCATACCTACTACTTTTCTGTTTTCACAGTGGCTGGGTCTACCTGTCTTACAATACAGGCATGTCCCACAGTTTTCATTGATTTCTCCAACTACTCTTTCCCCAACAAGCCCCTCATCATTAGACTTTACAACTAGTCCAACAAATTCATGGCCTAAAACACCCTTGAAATCAGGGCGGTATCCCTTTAAAACCTCTTTGTCAGTGTTACATATTGCAGAGATCAATATCTTTAGAAGGGACTCATTAGGACCAATTTCAGGGATCTCGTAGTCTTCTATATATTTCAATCCCTTGTCATAATATAAAACTTTCATAATCCTCCTAACTATAGAGACTTTCCGATATTCGTCACAATACCAGTTACCAACTTTGTAAATAATGGTGCAACCCTATCTGCTGTTTCTTGAACTTCTATATGAGTTAATGGATTAGATGTCATACCTGATCCCATATTAGTAATACATGAAATTCCACAAACTTTCATACCCATATGATTTGCTACCATGGCTTCACAAGCTGTAGACATACCTGCTGCATCTGCACCTAATATTCTTGCCATATTTACTTCCTGAGGCGTCTCAAAGTTAGGACCAGTAAATTGAATATAAACACCTTCTCTTATGGAAATGTTTAATTCCTTAGAGGTATTTCTAATAACATCTTGTAATCCATTGTTATATACATTACTCATGTCTGGGAATCTTTCACCAAATTCATCAATGTTCTCACCTATTAATGGAGATGGTACAAAGTTAGAAATGTGATCCCTTATCATCATGAAATCACCAGTTTCAAAATCATAATTAACTCCACCTGCTGCATTGGTTAAGAAAAGAACTTTAGCTCCCATCAGTTTCATAAGCCTTACAGGAAGTACAACATCAGTTATAGGGTAACCTTCATAATAGTGTACCCTCCCTTGCATAATTACAACTGGAACATCATTTACATATCCAAATACAAATCTACCTTTGTGACCTTTTACCGTAGATATTGGAAATCCTTCAATATCGTTATAATCTAAGGTTGCCTTAATATCAATTGTGTCCGCATAATCACCTAGACCTGATCCTAATATTAGTGCTATTTCTGGTTCAAAATCAATCTTTTCACTTACACTTTTATAACAAGCTTGCAATTTGTCATATACTTGACTCATTTTACCATCTCTCCTTTGCATATTTTGTGTTATTATTAACTTATTACTTAAATAATAGTATACCATAAACAGGTTTACATTTTAAATAGGCTATGTTGGGTGAAATATGGGTTATAAATTAATTATTTCTTAATTTTGTCATAATATGTCCAATTTTAGCTCTATTTGTATTATAATAAATAGGTTATTGCATGAATAAAAAGATAAAATTATAATATTAATATCAAATTAAATGGGAGGTCCCAAATGGTCTTTAGCAGTCTCGAATTTTTATTTATTTTTCTTCCCTTCTTTTTAATTGTTTACTATATATGTCCAAATAAACATAAAAACTTATGGCTTTTAATCGCTAGTTTAGCATTTTATAGTTATGGTGCATTAGATACACCCTTATACATAATCTTAATTATTGCTTCTATATTAGTTAACTATCTCTTTGGACTTGCAATGAAGTTCTTTCCTCTTAGGAAGAAGCTTTGGTTAATAATAGGTCTAGTATACAACTTTGGTTGGTTAATAGTATTCAAGTATTCTGATTTTATATTTTCCAATATTAATCAGCTTATTGATACCATATGGCCGCTTTCAACTAGCCGGCTTCCTATGTGGAACCTAATGCTACCTATTGGGATTAGCTTTTATACTTTCCAAATAGTATCTTATATAGTTGACGTCTATAGAGGGAAAATTGAAACTGAAATGTCAATTATTAATGTTGGGGCTTATCTATCTATGTTTCCACAACTTATAGCTGGGCCAATTGTGGTCTTTAGCGAAATTAAAGATAGTTTAAAATCAAGAGTTCATAACCTAGACAAGTTCAATGAAGGATTAAAGGTCTTCACCCTAGGCCTATCATATAAAGTTATCTTAGCTAATCAAATCGGTAGCCTCTGGTCAGATGTTGGAACGATTGGCTACGAAAGTATCTCCACGCCTCTTGCTTGGATGGGGATAATTGCGTTTAGCTTACAGCTTTATTTTGATTTTTATGGTTATTCACTTATGGCCATTGGACTTGGTAAGCTTATAGGTTTTAATATTCCTGTAAACTTTGATCATCCCTATATCTCTAGAAGTATGACAGAGTTTTGGAGAAGATGGCATATTACTCTAGGCAGTTGGTTTCGAGAGTATGTTTACATTCCTCTTGGTGGTAATCGCAAAGGAAAAAAGGCAACAATCTTTAACTTGTTAGTTGTATGGCTTTTTACAGGATTATGGCATGGTGCCAATTGGAACTTCGTTTTATGGGGCTTTGTACTTTTCCTGATTTTAACCATTGAAAGACTTGGTTTTAAAGACTTTCTCGACAAACATCCAATATTTGCCCATGGATATATGATTTTATTGATTCCTGTAACTTGGACCTTGTTTGCAATTACTGATTTTACTCAACTTGGAATATATTTAGGAAAATTATTTCCTTTTTTCAATACTTCTACAGCTACTATTTTTGAATATGACTATATCAAATACGGCAAGATTTATGGCCTACTTCTCATTATAGGGGTAATTTTTTCCACAAAGCTTCCCCTTAGATTATTCGAGAAGATTAAAGATAACATTATTGGCACTAGTGTTCTACTTGTAGCTTTTTGGGTGTCAGTTTACCTATTATATATTGGACTTAATGATCCATTTCTATATTTCAGATTTTAGGGAGGCAGCATGAAAAAATTTATTACATATTCTTATACAATACTTCTGGTTCTTACTTGTTTAATAGCATTTCCATATGCATTAAATGAAATAACAGATAATGAAGCTAACCCTGTAATTGTAGCCTTCAAAAATTTAACTAACAATTCAGATGATATCCCTCGGGAATCTGGTGAAAGCCAAGCATCTGATGAAAATAAACCTGTTGAATCTGGCCAAGACCAAGCCAACAATGACCAAGGATCAAAAAATTCTACAGTGGAATCTGTTAATACACCTGATGAGACTTCTGAAAGTGATTCAGAAGCTAGCCCAGGTAATGATAATACAGATGTAGAAACAGAAGAAAGCCCTGATCCAGATGATAATAATATTTCATATGAATTTACTACAGTATCAGCTGATTACTTTGATGATGCATTGTTTATAGGTGATTCTAGAACTATTGGTATATATGAATACGGCAATCTTAAAAATGCAACTTTCTTTGCCTCTAATGGCTTAAATGTATATGACGTTTTTGATAATGTGATTGAAGTCCCTGAACTTGGCAGCCCTACCTTGAGCGACTTACTTTCTCAAAAAGACTTTGGTAAGATTTATATTATGCTTGGAATAAATGAACTTGGTTATGACTTTAATAACACTATAGCTAAATATGAAGCCTTAGTTGATTCTATAAGAGAACGCTTACCTGAGGCCATTATTTACATACAAGCCAATCTACACGTTACAAAAAGCAGAGCAGAGTCAGATGATATCTACAATAATGAAAACATTAACAAATTTAACTTAGCCGTGTCCTCTATTGCAGATAATAAAGATATATTTTATCTAGATGTAAATGAGATTTTTGATGATGGAAATGGAGATTTAAACCCTGATTATACAAGTGATAACACCCATGTTTTAGGCAAATATTATTTAGATTGGTGTAATTGGATTGCTACAAAAGCAATCGTGAAGTAAATTGTCTTTTTAATAATTATCATAAAAAGTATAGTTACAAATAAAAATGAACCTGTAAGATAAATTAAAAATATCTTACAGGTTCATTTTATTTATACAAAACAAATTTCAAATTGTTAGATACAAAACTAACTTATTAACAATCTACTAATTAGTAGTTTTCTGCACGAACTTCAAAGAATGATTGAGCATATCCACATGTTGGACAAGCGTCTGGAGATTTTTTACCCATTACTAAATGTCCACATACACGGCATTCCCACATAGTCTCTTCGCCTTTTTCAAATACTTGTTGCATTTGTACGTTGTCTAATAATCTACGATAGCGTTCTTCATGTGCCTTTTCAATTGCAGCAACCTTACGGAACTTGTCTGCCATTTCTGGGAAACCTTCTTCATCTGCTTCTTTAGCCATACGATCATACATATCTGTCCACTCGTAGTTCTCACCCTTAGCTGCTTCTAAAAGGTTCTTTGCTGTATCAGCTAAACCACCAAGTGCTTCAAACCACATACGAGCATGTTCTTGCTCGTTTCTTGCAGTTATTTCAAAAAGTCCAGCTATCTGATCATAACCTTCTCTTCTAGCAATGTTTGCAAAATATGTATACTTACCTCTTGCTTGAGATTCACCTGCAAATGCTTCTTCTAAATTCTTTTCTGTTTTAGTTCCAGCATATTTGTTCTTAGGCTCTTCTGGTGCTACTTCATTAAATACTGATGCTGGTTGATTACAACGTGGGCATTTAAACCCTTCTGTAAGCTCACCTTCATGAATATAACCACATACTGAACAACGATATTTCTTCAATTTCTTATCCTCCTTATTGTTTGAAAAATTATTTTTATAATTAATATTATAATTATCAATACTATATAGCAAACTTTTAATAGTTTCTTCAGGGTAACCTTCAGGGATTTCACCTTCTAGAAGGTTGCTTAAAAGCTCTCTAGCATTTTTACTATAGGGTATCATATATCCTGATTCACGGGATAACTCTTCTGCCATAATGCGATTTGAGCGCTCTATTGCTTTTGCTAAAACTCCTGATAAGCCTGCTGCAACATTTTCTTGTTCTACCTTACTTCTCATAAGAGCTCTCATTGCTTCTACAACGTCATCAGACTTTGCTTGTTGCTCTGGAAGTTCATAAGGAACCATTGAAATTGCTCCTGATTGACAAGCTTCTGCACAATCACCACATCCTATACATTTTTCAGAGTCAATAATACTATTCTCTGTATTAGATGCTCCAGTAGGACATACGAATAAACACAAACAATCCTTAGTACACATCCTTATATTTCTATAGGCATATTTCTTATACATTATGCAGCACCCCCTTCAATCTTGTCAAACTTCCAATTAGGTACCTTGCATACAGGACAAACTTCTGGTAAATCATCACCAATATATATGTATCCACAAATAGAGCAAACATATACACCTGTATTCTCAAGCATAGCGTCCCCTTCTTTTTCATAACGACTAAGAATTGATTTTAACATACGGCTAGCTTTAACTGTCCACGTTAAAGAACGAAGTGCTCCCCTGTCCCCTTCTTCCTTTGCAGTCTCTTCTGCATATGGAAATCCTGAATCTAAATCTTGCTGAGCTAGTTTTAATAAGTCTTCATAGCTTGCATCTTCTTTAGGAGCTGTAGCCACCTTAAAATATTGGGATAATTCGCCATACTTTGCCGCTTCTTCAGGCTTGTGCATCTTTTCACAAGCTTGTTGCAAATTAGAACAAATTGCACTTACCTCTAATGCTGAAAGTTCTTTCATATCACTGTGTGCTTGCACAATAGGCTTTACTGGCTTTGTCTTATTATCATCTTCTGCAGATTCTTGGACAAACTCATCCTTGCTTGCACCACAAAGTGGACAAACCCAGTCATCAGATATGTCTTCCCACTTAGTTCCTTCTGCTATTCCATCTGCTGGAATGCCCTTGGCCTCATCATAGACGTAGCCACAGATAGAACAAGTAAATCTACTCATAAGTTACCTCCTTATTAATTTGTTAGTTTAATAATTAACTTTTTCGTGCATTGCTATCATTATAACACAATTATAAACCAAGTGCTAGTAATGATTCCTATTATTGCAAAGCTACATACTAATAACTTCATACCCATCTTCTATGTATTTTCTCATTCCTGCATGTCCGTTCATATCATCTAACATCCTTAACCCTGACTCTAGATTCTTATCATAAACCTCTAATACTTTAGAGCAAGCTAGACAAACCCCTACAATAATGCCTGCTTCCTTTGACTTCTTATAAAGGACATTATTTTCTTCTTCAAACACTGAAACTAGCTTAACAGATCCACCTTCAAATATAATCTTTACTTCTACTCCTGATGAATGTAAGTCCATTGCATTCATCAGAATATGCTGAAAACACATCTTCTTCTCTGTCATTCCATAAAACAGAACCTTCTTCATTTCTTTTCCTCCTTATTGATATATAAATTAGTCAATTGTATACTTGATCCTATATATATATTAACATATATAATTTGCTAAATAAATTTTCTATTTTAATAAACTTGTTTAGCTATCTTATATGAGTAACTCTATTATAAAGACAATTACACAACATGAAATCGAAACCTTAAATAGGCCTGCTCCAATCCAAGCAAGAATAATACCTACTACAAATGCCAATGCTCCTGCAATTGGTGAACCTGTTGCTTCTAGTATTGCTGGGAAGGTCATTACTGCTAAAGTAACATAAGGTACATAATAGAGAAATGAGCGTAAAAACCGGTTTTTAATTTGTTGTCTAATTAGTGTTAGGGGCAAAACCCTAATCAAGTATGTTACTATAACCATCACTAATATATATACATAAGCATTACGCTCCAACTTCTTCACCCTCCTCTTCTTTTACTGGAAACAGTACAGCTGCAACAGAAGCAATCACTACAGTTAGTATAATAATCTGTGTTCCACTAGATACATTAGAAAACATCTCTAATTTAGAAGCAATATAACTTATAATAAAGCTTATCATTATAAGGCCTGCAACAATTTTGTCCTTCTTGCCTTGAGGTATAATAACTGCCAAAAACATACCATATAAGGCAACACTTAAGGCACTAACAACCCTTGACGCTAGTATATTGCCTGCTATTATTCCTATTGTGCTACCTGTTGCCCAAAAGGGAATTGTAGTTAGCATTGCACCATAAAAATAATATGGATTTAAAATACCTTTTCTAGCAATAGATATACCAAAAAGCTCGTCTGTTATATCAAATCCAATAATCATCCGATGATGTAGAGGTGTTCTAGGTGATAGTTTCTGGCTCAAAGAAAAACTCATTAATAAATATCTTGCATTGGTGATTAGGGTTACTATCATCAATTCAAAATATGTTCCTCCTGAGGCTATGAACAAGTATAGGGCATACTGACCTGCAGATGCATTGATAAACAAGCTGGAAATCAAGCCTTGAAATGGTGATAATCCAGCATTCCTAGCTGCAATACCAAGGGAAAATGAGACTGCAAAATAACCTAACCCTATAGGGACCCCATCTTTCATTCCTTGTTTGAATTCTCTATCCATAACTTTCTCCTAATTGTCCCTTTGACATTAATAATAGGTCTATCATTTAAAATATCTTTTATCAACTTCCATTCTCATAGTCATATTAGGATCTACCACTTGACAAACCTTTAAATTACCTGCCATAGATAGAAGCATCCCTACCTGATTAATAGTCAAATCAGTCTTATCTAGCATTAAGTCTACCATGTTTTTTATGGCTAAATCACTAGCCTCTTCCATGGTTGCCCTTGAACCAATTGTAATCCATTTATCTTTTGTTTCTATAATTGGTAATTTATAATTAAAATCTTTTATAACATTGACTTCTACTTCAACTTCTCCTGATATTTCAAGACCTGCTCCCATGATTTCTCCATCTCCCATGGCTGCATGCAAGTCTCCCATGGCTAAAAGAGCTCCTTCTACATTTACAGGCAAATATAAGGAAACTCCTTCTTTAATCTGACTACAATCCATGTTTCCACCATGATCATGAGGTGTGCCTGTTGGGATTCCTTCTCCTTCTGGAGCTGTTCCAATTACACCAATCATTTTATTTAAAGGTATTTCAAATCCTAAACACTTTGCAAAATCACCTTCAATTTCACACACCAGTGTTTCTTCTTTAGTAATTTGGTCAGCTAATCTTCCCATTCCTGGTGCAGCTACTTCAATACCTTGTTTGCCTATATCTATTCTTATTATATTAACCTGGAGCACATCTCCTACTTCTGCTCCTTCAATATAAAGAGGCCCAGTTGCAGGGTTAACATGATCAAAATCAATCCCACTTATGGTATCTTCTTTGGTTTTTATTGTATCGTGAAAACAATCGCAAGTTTCAAATATAACTCGGTCCCCACTTTTTGCATATGCGGCAGGTTTATTTGTTTTGTTCATTAAATAAATTGTATGTTCCCTTTTTATTCTCATTTATTCCTTTGTATTGATGTGTTTACAATAATCACTCAATACGCTCCTTTCCAATTTAAGTTTATTAGACAATTATAAGGACATAAATGGTTACATTTATAATTATTATATAATAAACATAAGGCTTGTTTATTATCTTGTTGCTTCAC
>CAZUDG010000067.1:0-7849 GCA_964618775.1 uncultured Lachnospiraceae bacterium
TGGATTTTCCGCAACCGCTTTTCCCTAGAATTCCAATTCTCTCATCACGAAGAAGGGTATGGTCGAAATGGCTTATCAGCTGTTTATCCCCAAATCCAAATGAGATATCTCTAATCTCAATGGTCTTTTTACCAAGCCTGCTGGATAAGGATGACAACTCTAACTTGGCTGAGTCAGAGTATCCTTTATTCTTACTTAGAGCCTCAAAGCGAGCAATCCTATCCTTACTTTTAGTGCCACGTGCCCGTGGTCCACGTTGAATCCATTCTAGCTCTTTTCGTAAAAGGCTTTGCCTTTTACGCTCGGATGCTAAGTCCATTTCCTCACGCTGTGCCTTGAGCTCAAGGTATGCCGAGTAGTTTGCCTGATAGCTGAATATGTTGCCGTCTTCAATTTCAACTATTTTATTTGTTACCCGTTCCAAAAAGTAGCGATCATGGGTTACCATGATAATAGCACCTTGATATTTGATAAGATAGTTTTCAAGCCACTCCACCATAGCCATATCAAGATGGTTGGTAGGTTCGTCAAGAATTAACACTTCACAGGGATGCAATAGAACTTTCGCAAGCTCCATACATTTTATTTGACCTCCGGATAATTGGCCTACCCGTTTTTCAGTGTCACTGATTCCAAGCTGTGTTAGAATCTTTTTTGCCTCAAACTCTTTCCTCTCTCTTAGAGCTGGATTAGATAAAAATATGTGTTCCAAAATATTTAATTTTTCATCCAATACTGGATTCTGTGGCAAATACTGAATACGGCTACCTGAATATTTCGTAACTGTACCCTCATCTGGTTGTTCGATCTGTGCCAGAATCCGCAGTAATGTTGATTTGCCGGTCCCATTCACTCCTATCACACCAATTTTGTCACCCTTATCAATATATAAAGAGACATCATTTATTAGAATTTTCTCACTGTAACTTTTTACTATTTTTTCTGCTGAAAGCAACATAACCCACTAGTACCTCACTTTTATTTGTCTCATAATACCCTATCTACATGTCCTTTTTTATTATATAGATAAGGCTATAGTCTTATTGTATCATATTTATAATAAATCCTTAAAATAATAAAAGGGGACGATAGCATCAATTTACTTTCTAAAATGAATGGTAAAAGTTCATCCATGTAGAATATCTTCTTTAAAAAAGTTATTGTCGTTATTTAAGGCTCAAAGAAGCTTTATAAGTTTTTATGTCTAATAATGTCACAATGTACAACTCGTAATCATAGTATATATTAGTATCATACCTGCAAAACTTGTAGATTGATACAATTCATATTATTACAAGGAGGTTTATATATGTCAAATTGTCGTAACAGTTATAATTCTAGTGAAGGTAGAGGCATCGGTAATGAAGATTTCTTAAAGCACTTATGTGAATATATTGGTGAGCAAGTAACAATTTTTACTACAAGCGGTGGGCCATCTGGTTGTGGTTTTACTGGAACACTTTTAAGCGTTAATTGTGACTTTGTAACTTTAACAACGTCACACGGTGCTCCTCCAGCAAACCCTCTTTCAGAGCACATCTGTGGAGATACTGATGGCTACGATGAAGGTTGTGGCTATGGTATTCGAGTAACAGGAAGCGGCAAAAGAAGTCGCGAATACAACAGAATAGGATCAGAATGCGATATTCCAATTAGAGCAATTGCATCATTCTGTCATAATACAATTTAATTAAATTGTGTAATTACAATAATTAAAGATTGAAAAATGTTGGAGTGCATCGATATCATACTGATACAATAATGCACTCCATAATTTTTTTGCATAAATTTGGTTTTGAAGAAATAAAATTATAGCTACTCCACTGATAATCTTTTACATAGATATTAACAAAAACAAGACTAACCAAATACTTACAGAAGGTTTTGCATTTGTTAGGTTTTATAGGGCTTAATTGTTAAACAATCTGCTACTCGCCTTTTTTATGGTTTTATGTAAGCGTAACCTTCACTCTGTTTTTCAACAAGTTCCAATACACCAGCTGGAACACCGCTTACAAAATCTATAATATTGTCTCTTTCTATCTTGTAAGCATTCAATGCATTATTACATGCAACAAATTTTACACCTTTTGTGTTTAGATTTTCCATAATGCTAATATTGCCATCTATCTTTTCGCTAGTATCATAATACTTCACAGCCTCTGCATTAGCCAATATTTCAACAGAATAACTTTCATTACCCATAGCATTTAATAGATTACTTACATTTCCTAATACAAGTCTCCACTTGTTCATCTCATCAATATGAAATATAACTTTATACTTTGTCATGTTTACTCTCCCTTATATAAGAAATAAATTGTAAAACAAAGCCTATTAAAATAAATAAAATTAAAACCGTTATCCATATTATCCAAGCATTATTACTTCTTCCACCACCTTGATCAAGCCCATCGGTATTAAATATCATTGCCAGGATAAAACCACCCATATATCCTACAACAGTTAATAAGGCGACTATTCGATTTCCTAATACAGAAGCAATAACTATAATTATTAGACCAACTATAGCCAACAAACTCGGCCACTGCTTCATACCATGCATATCAAAAAAGATAAATCTACATAATAAGTATGAAATTCCTAGTATCCCAATAATACCAATACTCCACAGAATCTTGTTTTTCTTATCTCTTTTTTTCATCATCATCTTGAACATGAATGTGCCTCCCCTATAAGAAAATTATATATATCTTATTCATTATCATTGTCTACTATTTTTTTTGTCGTCTTAACAAGAAAAGCCACTAAAATTATAGCCACTCCCAGTAAGATGATTTTCGTCACCACATCAATATCACTAACGATACTAAAATAGAGTAACATTACGATTATAATAAAAAAGATTAAGAAAAAAATACTAAACAAAATAAATCTTATTGCTTTAGGTAATTTTTTAGATCCAATTCCCTCTGTTGCTAAATCAAGAATTATTTCAAAAACCATTTCTATTAAATCTTCCATAATGTCCCCCAGTAAACTTCATATCTTTTACTTAAAACTCAAAACCTCTAAGACGATTTACTTTCTCTACTTCTGCTGGTAGTTCTTCTGCAATCTTCTCTATGAATCCTTTTGAAAGATTTAACAACTCCATTATTCTATTAGAGTAAATAAAAGTTGTATTATTCCCAAGTAACTTTTCATAATAATTGGTACTTATAGAATCAGCAAGATGAATGATTCTTACGAATACCTCCTATGTACTATATTATTTGGATTTTAATTCGTTTTTAAATCCATCTTCTCATTTGTTCAATGGTTCTATTGTAATTGATAAATACCCCATATAATAAAACTTGGCAAGTTGAAATTTGCCTAAAGCTTCTTTATCATCCAATATGCATCAACATAAGTTCCATCTTTGTATTTCATATTATTAGGAAATGTAGCCATTATATCAAATCCTAGCTTCTTATAAAGTGATATTGCTCTACCATTATCTGCAACAACTTCAAGTTCGATTTGCTCGATTCCTTTTTCTTTTGATATATTGATAAGCTGTTCTACCATTACCTTTCCAATTCCCATTCCAGTAAATCTTTGATATAAAGCAATCCCCATGCTAGCACGATGCTGGTATCTGTTTGAGTCCATTCCCATGATCGAACAATTGCCAACATATTCCCCGTCTAAAAAACCCAATAGCATTAGATTTCTTTCTGACTTGTTGTAATTGTTGATAAAAGCACGCTCATCTTCAAGTGTCATTGTAATCTCTTCAGGTTCTTTCACTAAAAACCTTGTCTCACCACATGTTGTTTTGAGAAATTCCAACAACATTTCAGCATCATCTTCTTCTGGATTCCTTAGTATTAGATCATGATTGTTTACCTTTATATTCATCTTATCAACTCTCATACTGTTCTCCCCAACTTCTAATTTTGGTACCAGGTACCATTATTTGTAATTATATCAAACTATCCAATCAAACTAATTAAAAATTTATTACATTCATCTGCTATTTTAATTAGCATACTTTTCAATAATATCTTTTAACACTTCGACACCATTTACTTCAAGTCTGTCATTATAGTATTTTGCAAATCTCTCATCTGCAACATACATCTGGGCCAAACCAATATGAGCTTCTGGAGAATACGTTGACCAAGTATACATAAGCCATTGTTTGTGATTATCATAGACAGTGCGAGCTGCTCTTGAGTCATAATCGCCTGTAGTAATCACCTCTCCTAAGCATTTGAACATTTCATCTTCTAATTCTTTCATTTTATCAAGATCTTCTTCACTTATGTTCATAAACTTATTATTGGATTCTTTAATAGTTTCTTCTCCATATTTTTCCTTAATTTCTGAACCATACTTTTCTTCATTTTCTTGAATCTTTTCTCTTTTTAATCCTTCAAATTTTTCCCTATTTGTCATATTAATATCTCCCTTACTATATTTCATTGTTTTACTAACAGTATTAATTAAGGTATCAAGACGGTTTCTTTGCTCAATCAAGATATTATAGTGTTCTTGTAATGCCTCTGCTATATTAAAGTCTTTATTATTAATTATTTCTTTAATATTTTTAAGATTCATATCCATAGAACGATATAATAAAATTTGTTGTAACAAATCCACCTCAGTGTCTGTATATATACGATATCCAGATGAATTGCGTAATGGCTTTAGCAATCCAACATCTTCGTAATGCCTTAAAGTTCTATGAGTTACACCTGATAATTCTGCCATTTCCTTTATCGTATATTCCATGTATTTACCCCCTTATAATCTTATAATAAGCTATGACGTTAGGTTAATGTCAAGGGCCTTTATTATTTGTTTTGTTCATCAATTTTCTCTGCTAGCTCATGGAGATAAATATCCAAGTTTTACAGTATCGCCAAGTACAACTGAGCCGGAATCAGGCTCAAGAAATTGTCCTACTCGTTTATCAATATATAAAGAGACATCATTTATTAGAATTTTTTCATTGTAACTTTTTACTATTCTTTCTACTGAAAGCAACATAACCCACTAGTACCTCACTTTTATCTGTCTATCTATAGGTATACAATTTATTGCCATAAAAATCATATGTATATTGTAACAAGCTTTTTCGAAACTTTCTATATTATTCCTAAATACCATAAATATCTCTCGATTATTTTAAACAAAAGGTCAAAAAGGGTGCTGGTTAAGATTATAGGCGAGTAAGACCTAGTGTGTTTTAGATATCATCGGATTTTTGTACTCATCCCCGTATGAGAAAAGGTAAGTATCGTATAAGGGAGCCCTTTACACACAAAAAGCTGGTTTTTCAAACCAGCTTTTTGTCTGCGTTATTATATACACAATTCGGCATATTTATTATTATATATTATTCTATCCAATACTCTGTTGCTGATACTAGTCTAGCTCCATTTTTTAACTTAAAGAACTTCTGTGTAGAATTATTCCATCCGTTGATAATTTGAAGATATTTATCTCCGTCTGGGTATTCTCTCCATCCAATGGCTATTATCCAATGCCAGTCAAGAATTCCAGCAGCTAACAAAACTCCACATGGCCTATTATTTGCAATCGCCTTTTTTATCCCATTATATGAGATGGCTCTGCCATATCTTAAATTATACCCTCGCCTTTTAAAATAGTCTTTGGTTTTTTTTGCAATTCTCATAACTGGGCCATTACCAATTGACCTGTGAATTTCTAAAAATGTATTATGCTTACTACTATCTTTTAATAGATTAATATACTCTTGATAAGCAAAATACAAAGCAATATTAGTACTAGCTGTTGCTCCACAATGATTATCTGCTATATTAGAAAACTCTCCTGTTGTAGCCCAATTATCATTGGCTAATGGGATTTTATTAGATTTATAACTGCCTGTTGGCATATCTTTTATATCTACAAAACCATAGTCTCCTTGCAAAGCTGTGAGCTTATTCTGAATCTTTTTATCTAAAGAAGTGATAAATACATTCTTTTTATGCCTAAAATGAGATAAAATATGTTTAATTCTCATATAAATCCATCCTTATTTAATTTATTTAAAATTAGGTATTCATTTTATCAAACATAGTTTCTAATGTTGGATACAGTTCATGATAAATTTTATACTTTTTCTTGTACTTTTCTACTATTTCCGGATCTTGTTTAATAGTTTCTGTCACTCTTATTAATTTACTGGTTGCTTCTTCAACAGAGGAATATCTTCCACATCCTACTAATGATAATATTGCAGCACCAAATGCCGGACCTTCTTCACTGTTTATTTTGTCAACCTCTACATTTAATACATTTGCAATAATCTCACACCAAAGATTACTCTTTGCTCCACCACCATTAATCCTAATACGCTCTACCTTTACACCCTTGTTCCTAATGATTTCCAGACAATCTCTTAGGGAAAAAGCTACACCTTCTAGTACAGCTTGAGTCATGTCTAATCGATTGGTTTTCATCGTCATTCCTATAAAGGTTCCTTTTGCATTAGGATTATTATAAGGAGTCCTTTCTCCCATTAAATAAGGAAGGAAATAAACATCATTCTCTCCTAATTCTATAATATTTGCTTGTTCGCTGTTATAATCCTTATTACCTAATACATTTTTCATCCACCATTCATTAGATGCAGCTGCTGCAAGTGTAACCCCCATAAAATGGTACCCTCCATTGGCATGTGCAAATATGTGTAAAGCGTTATCTTCAATATCAAGGTAGCCCTTACTAGCTACAAATACTACTCCTGAGGTTCCAATCGAAACATTACACATTCCATCTCCTACTGTACCAGTACCTACTGATGCAACTGATTGGTCTCCTCCACCTGCAACAATTTTAATTTCGGAATTTAATCCTAGTTGACTTGCAACAGAATCTTTTAATCTACCAACCACTTCATAACTCTCAAATACCTTAGGCATTTGTTTTTCTTTTAAGCCTACTATATCTAACATCTCTTTTGACCAACATTTATTCTTTACATCAAACAAAAGAGTACCTGATGCATCTGAAACATCTGAAGAATGAACTCCTGATAACTTAAATGCAATATAGTCTTTTGGAAGCATTATCTTTTTTATTTTTTTAAAACTTTCTGGCTCATGTTTTTTTAGCCACAATAATTTAGGTGCTGTAAACCCTGTTAGAGCCATATTACCAGTGTAACTAGAAATTAGTTCTTGACCAATTTCATTATTTAAAAAATCACACTCATCCTGTGTCCTGCCATCATTCCATAAAATTGCTGGGCGAATAACTTCATCGTCCCCGTCCAATATAACCATTCCATGCATTTGACCACTAAAACTAATTCCTTCTATTAGTGACTTGTCTTGATCGTATAGTAGCTCTTCTAGACCAGTCAAAAGCCCATTAAACCAGTCTTGGGGATTTTGCTCTGACCACCCAGTTTTAGGAAAATAGATTGGATACTCTTTTGTGACAATCTTTTTAATATCACCAAACTCATCCATTAATAACAATTTTACGGATGAGGTACCTAAATCCACACCAATATATAACATAGTCACCTCCAATTCCAAATAATTTTACTTAGTTTCCATTATATCTTGACTTAATATAGCGTCTTTATATTCTTGCCTAATCTATCATTAAAACTTGAGCAAAAACTAGATATCATAAAACACTTTCATAGCCTGTTCAACATCTTTTTCCATAGCCCTAACGGCCTCTAATGCGATATCATGGTATAAAGGACTTTCCGATTTAGTAATAAGCTCTTTAGCTGCCCTAGCCCCTTCCTTAGACATATAGGTATAGTAGTTGATCTTAGCTACTCCGCTTTCAATGGCCTTAATATAATCATCCTCACTTACTCCTGAACCACCATGCATGACTAAAGGAATTT
>CAZUDG010000067.1:7949-10033 GCA_964618775.1 uncultured Lachnospiraceae bacterium
GCTTTTAAGGTATTCTCTACATTCTCCTCATAGCTAAGTGTTGAACCATCATACATAGCCGAAGTAAATCCAATCTCAAGAGCTTTTTTTATGTAATCTAAATCCTCACCATGATCTAGATGAACACATACAGGTACACTCGCTCTTTTTGCGCAATCAATCATCACCGGTCCAATTGTTTCTAAAGACATAAGCCCTTCATGAGCTTGTGCATGAGCCAATATAACAGGAACTTGATATTTCTCTGCATTTGCGAGTACAGCAATAATGTTTTCAAAGTTGGGAGTATTAAAAGATCCAATTGCATACTGTTTCTCTTGTGATATTGCTAAAATTTCCTGTAAATTTACTAACATAATTCCATCTCCATTCTCTTTACTTGACTTTATACTCTTGATAAAACTTTCTAATCTCTTTAATCTTTTTCATTCCAGAAGTTGAATCGACCTCTCCTAAGCTACAGGCTGCTGCTGCATTAGCATTTTCTAACGCCTCCTTAACTGCTAGGTCTTTATAAAGGGAATAAAGCATTCCAGCACAAAAAGCATCACCTGCTCCAACACTTCCCTTAATATAGCCCTTTGGAAGTTTTAGCGAAGGAACAAAGTAAAACTTTTCTTGACTGGTCATAGCCCACCCACCTTCTGGTGCATGTATAACAACCAAATCATTAACTCCTAGTTCTAATATTTTTTTACAAATTCGCCTTATTTTAACTTCATCAGGCTTTTCATCCGAACCATATGGACTTATCCCTACTGTGTTTCCAGCTTCTATTTCATTAACAATAAAATAATTGCAATATGGCAGACACGAATGAACAATCCTAGTAAAGCGTTCATCCTCTATGCTTGCTAAGTCAATGGATGTCTTAATTCCCTTTGACTGAACTTTAGACAAAGTACGTGCCATTACCGTTCCATAATCTTCATCTTCCTTATCGAGGGATTCCAGCATCAGAGCATATCCCATATGGAACATATCTGACTGCATCAAATCAAAATCAATGTCATCATAAGAGAATGTACGATTGGCTCCGTTTGTACAAAAAAAGGTTCTCTCCCCCGTAGATTCAATAATCATAGCATCAGTAAACCCAGTTAGTTCCCCCTCAATTCGTTTCACTCCCTCATGATTGATTTTATTTTCCTCAAGAACTCTGATTAGATAATCACCATTCTCATCATTACCAACACCCGCATATGCATAGAGTGGAATAGTTGGGTCAATTCTCGCTAGATTAATAATCGTGTTCATTACACACCCACCAGAGAATTTAATTACATCTAAGATTGTACTTAATCTTCCTTTTTGGGGATAGTCCTCAATGTATTTATAATAATCTACATAAATACTACCAGCAACTGTTATGCCCTTATTCATATCAATTCTCCTTCGCTGTAGGATATTCATTACATAGATAGTATAAGGGTTCTTCATCTTCTTCTATATTAGGAAACCTTCCATTTTCTTCATAGAAACGGTTATCATTAGCATCATCATTACATTCTGAAACTTCTCCAACTAAAACTGTACCTCTACCTTCTTCACCCCAAAAGCTGTGGTATTGTCCTACATGAAGAGTGATACTCTCGCCAGGCATAAGTCTTATAGTTGTTCCTGCTGGCACTTCATATTCTCTTCCATCACTATGGATCATAACTGGCGTATCTGCAAATTCTTCATTTGGGGTAGAATTAAATAGGCAGATCATCAAGTTTCCACCACCACGATTGATAATGTCCTCCATCTTATTCCAATGGAAGTGATAAGGTGTTTCTTGATTTTCTTTTACGACCATAATTTTTTCTGCATAAGTCTTCTTGTATTTATCTAAATTTTGATTGCCATTACGGATTGTAAACAGCAGTAAACCTTGCTTTGCAAAATTATTGTTAGCAAAATCAGTAATATCCCAACCTAATTCATTATCTCTGATTTCATCATATTCAGGGCCCTTGGACTTCCAATCTTCTGGCGTCCAATAGGCAAAGGCTGGTAACTGAAAATTGTGTTTCTTAAAAAAATCAATAGACTCCTTGATAATTTGATTGATTTCTGACCGTTTCATCAGGCATACTCCT
>CAZUDG010000068.1:0-7345 GCA_964618775.1 uncultured Lachnospiraceae bacterium
TCCTGTATGCAATGCTGATAAGTCAGAGTTCGAAGAAGTAGAAGCTGCTACAGAAGAAAAACATGAGTAGTTGGGTGCATATGGGCCAAATGGTAAAAAGCTATGGCAATGTTGCTGTTGAACATTTAGAAGATTTAGGCGTTTTTGAATCAACAGAAGAAATCAACTAGCTCAAAATATCAAAGAGCGTGTGGAAAAGCTAGCTCCTCATATCGGTAGCTTTAGATTGGATAGTAGTTTTACAAATGGATTAAAAGAAACCTTTGATCGTTTTAACGAATTTGCAAGGACAGGTAAGGATCTTGATTTTAATCGCGGGGATTCTCCCTATGACTTAGAGTGGGGTTCAATTAAACCTACAAAACCAGGTGTAGAGTGGCCAGATGATGTGAATAAAAACTATACTATGTACCCGCTTTCAGAAGAAGGACCTTACTACGGTGCAATTCTTGGTTCAAGCACACTAGACACTAATGGTGGACCAGTAGTAAATGCTGATGGTCAGGTGTTGGATTGGAATAACAAACCTATTAAAGGCCTTTATGGTGCTGGTAACTGTATTGCAGCCCCAAGTGCAAGTGCATACTGGGGTGGCGGTGGAACTATAGGACCAGCTCTAGCTTATGGTTATTTAGCTGCTAATCACGCTTTAGAGAATTAATTTTAACAATATGATATAATTAAACCACCAGTAATAATTATGTGACCCCAATAAGTTAGTTAGACTTTATTGGGGTCACAGCTTTTTGCTGGTGGTTTTTATATGCACTATAGAGCTTTGGCTACAATTTGGGCTACATTCTCGACTTGTAAATAATTTACTAACTCTGAAACAATGCAGTCTACGGGACTTGAACCCGTACCCAGTTAAACCCGGACTAGATCCTTAGTCTAGCGCGTATGCCAATTCCGCCAAGACTGCACTAACATGGATATTTTATACTTGTTTTGCCCAAATGTCAATAATAAACTAGCCTTATCCACATTTTTGCAAAAACTAGCCCTATCCACGTTTTTATATCTATAGTGTGTAACCTACAACATAACTATATAATACTACTATATAACATAACTTACTTTATAACACTAACTTATCATATTGATTCTATATAATAAGCTTTTAAGACTATAAATATACTTCTTTACCTTCATCGGATGACTTATATATGGCTTTAATTAACCTTAAGCTTTTCAGTCCTTCTTCACCATTTACTGCTGGATCTTTGTCTTCTATAATAGCCTCAACAAAGTCCTCAAATTGCCTAATATGTGAACTTCTATCCACCTCAGGACCACTATCTAAGGCCATTGCCTTGTCTGGGTTTAGAATTTTCTCAAACTCATCCCACTTGCCATCTTTAAAATGATAAAACATTAAATAATCATTTTGAATTATAACAGCCCCTTTTTCACCATATATACTTAGTTGAGCATATAATCCTGGATATACTGCTGTTGTTCCTTCAATTGTACCAAATGTTCCATTTTCAAATTCAACCCTAGCAATGCCAGTATCTTCTGTTTCAATTTGCTTATGCAATAGATTTCCATATTTTCCATTGACACTTTTTGCATCGCCTAATATATGAACCAGGAGATCTATATAATGTATAGATTGGTTAATAAGGGCTCCCCCACCGTCAAACTCCCAGGTTCCTCTCCATGAATTGCCATAGTACTCTTCACTTCTGTAAAATATATTTTTTGCAGAACCACCAAGTATTTTACCTAATTTACCTTCTTCAATTGCTTTCTTTAAATATATAATAGGCTCATCAAACCTATGTTGAAATATGATTCCTAGCTTAACATTATTCTCTCTGCACGCTTCAATCATTGCTTGACCTTTTTCAACTGTCGTATCCATAGGCTTTTCACACATTACATGTTTTCCCGCTTTTGCTGCTGCTATTGTAGCTTCACTATGCATACCAGATGGTAGACATATGGTCACCGCATCAATATCTGGGTCTTTAAGCATTTCATTATAATCTTTGTAGTAATCACAATTTATTGACTTAGCATAATCGGCATGCTTATCATCCCTTCCTGCTATTGCAATTAACTTTGCATTAGGAATCTTGTTGATTATTTCTGCATGTACTTTACCTATTGCTCCACTACCAATTAATCCAAATTTTATTTGTTTCATTTTTACCTCCTTATACTTTGACTATTATTCTTTAGTTTTAGTAACCCATGGGATATCCAGGGATATATTCTTTTGCATTTCATGACTCCATTCCCTGTTTTGAATTCTATCTTTTCTTCTGTTCATATAACCTTTATGAATATATGCTTCTTCTGCAGTTTCTGGCTCTATTAAAGGCACCAATGCTAATGAACCATCTTCTTCAAAACAAGTAAATGTTATAAATGCAGTAGCACATAGTCTTCTTTCTCCAGTTAGTAGATTTTCCGCTACCACTTTACAAAAAATCTCTACTGAAGATTTTCCAACTCCCGAAACAAAACTTTCTGCACAAATAGAATCATCAAGACATGCTGGATTAACGAAGTCTACAGAGTCCATTGATGCCGTAACTGCAGCCTTTCTTGTATGCCTTGCAACAGAAATTGAAGCAGTAATATCTACTAATGATAAAATTATTCCTCCAAACAAGGTATTATTATTATTTAAATCATTAGGAAAAACCCTTTTTGTTTGTATAACCCTTGATTCACTCGATTTTTTTATAGGGCGTTCATCTTTCATATTCCACCTCCAAATTATGCATTTATCAGCATGCATGTATACTTTCAAGTATATAGCAAAAACAAGCATATTAAAAGATTAACTTTTCTTTTACATGCACATTTGTTTATTAGTAGAATAAATTATAAAGAGACACAATCCTAGGAGTTTATAATGGATAACATATTCATTAATGAAAACAGAGATGGAATACCTATTGATGATATTATATGGCAAGACGTAGTTGGCAATCCTTTTGGAAAAGCCGCAAACTTTAATGCAATTATATTTGGGGATGCCAACAATATTGTTGACATAAAAGGAGCATTTGCGGTAGGAGGAAGTTTTTATAGCCCAAGGGGACTTAGCTTGAATTTCGGAGATGACCTCAGTTCGTCTGATTATACACCAGAAAATATCGGTTTTTTAGTTGGTAACAATGTTTCAATGAATGGTTCATTGGTTGTTGTGGGCCATGTTGTTGTAAATGGTGGCTTCCGCGCAGCAAGAGGAAGCACATTTTTAATTGGCAAGGATGGTAGCCCCGACCAGCTTGAGGATTTGGCATATTTATATGAATCAAGCAATCAAAGCCAATATTGGATGCCTAGTGATCGAGGTAATCATTATATTATCTCTAGTTATGATACTCCACATTATTTGCCTGCAAGCCGTATTAACGCTGATGTCCCAGCCTTCTTCCAGGACGCTAGGGAAAGTATGGAGAACTATAAAGACTGTATAGAAGATCTTCCTGTAAATGGGCTTGTAGAAGAAGATTTTCACGAGTGGGTCCTTATGGGGGATGATCCTGATTTAAATGTGTTTGTTCTAAACCGCAGACCTAACGGATTAATTAATAAGGGAATTAGATTCGATGTCCCTGAAACAAGTACCATTGTTGTTAGGTTGCAAACTGGTGTCAATGCACATTTACAATATGGTTTGTTAGGTGACGAAAGCCAGGCAGACAGAACCCTTTATGTATTTGAAGATGCTACAAATATTTATATGGAAGTTCCGGCAGCAATATGGGGAAGCTTCTTAGCACCACAGGCTATGTTACACGGCCATCAGACTGGTGGACACATTACTGGAAATGTTGCACTAAACTCTTTTGCCGTTAGTGCAACTAGTGGTTTTGAGTTTCATTTGCCTGGTTTTGAAGGACAAATTCTATGTGAAGGTTTGTCAGATATTTCTTTTGAAAGACCACCTTCTGAAGTTCCAGGGCCTCCAGTTCCTGAGCCCTTAACTCCTGAGCCTACACCAGTAGAGCCCATCATAGAAGAACCCGAGCCACCCGTGCCAGTTGAGCCTATACCCCTTGAACCCGAACCCCCTTTACAAGAGGGCCCTATTCAAACTAGACCTATAATGCCTATTATAGAGGAACCCATCAGGCAGCCAAAACCTGAACCTATGATGCCAACCCCAGGGCCTGCTAGACCACCAGATCAAGTTCGCCCAGCTCCAGTTTTGCCACAAAGAGAGAGGCAGCTTGGGTGGCCTGAATCACCCTTTATACCCATTAAAAAATCAATGCCTAAGGTCAATTATCCACAAGCAAGACCTTGTCCAACATGTCCATCACCAAAACCTTGTCCTGATTGCTTAGTTAAAGAGGGTCTTATTTCTGGTTGTATATGGGGATGTAAATGCTGTAAAAATCATTATTGGGCAATAGAATTATATGAAATTTGTGACTCTCAAGATGTACTTGTCGATTGTGTAGAAATTGGACATTATGGGTGTTTTGAATTTATTGTCCCTTACGATGGTTGTTACACATTAACTGTAAAGCCAATTGGACCTAGACAAAACCAAGCTTCTTTTTACAGAAAAACTTATCCTTGTAAACCAATTATGTCACTAAATAATATTGGGGTATCTAACTTTTATTTATAGTTGTTTTGCGTTAATTGGTTTTCTCTTTTTTATACTAAATTAAATGGAAAATAAAAAAACAACCCTATGTATGCTCACTAGCATATAAAGGGTTGTTCTATATATAATTCTAATTCGATTTTTATTGTAGAAACTTCAGCTAATTAAGCTGCTTTTGTTTTAGCAACTTCTGCTAATTCACTAAAACCTTCTGGATCATTAATTGCCATCTCTGATAACATTTTTCTATTGATATCGATACCAGCTTCTTTTAATCCATACATAAATTTACTATATGAAATACCATTGATTCTTGCAGCTGCATTAATTCTTGCAATCCAAAGACGTCTAAATTGTCTTTTTCTTTCTTTTCTACCAGAAAATGAAGTTGATAACGCCCTCATTACTGATTGTTTTGCTACTCTATATTGTTTTGATCTAGCTCCCACATAACCTTTTGCTAGCTTTAAAACTCTATTTTTTTTCCTTCTTGTTGTAGTACTATTCTTTATTCTTGCCATGGCCTAGTTTTCCCTCCTTATTACCAGTCATATTCTTATAGGTATGGTGCAATTTGTTTTATCTTTTTAGAATTACCTTTATCCACTTCTATGGATTTCCTAAGACCTCTTTTTCTTTTAGTTGTCTTTTTTGTTAGGATATGACTTTTGTTAGATTTCATTCTAACGTACTTACCAGTACCAGTCTTTTTTATTCGTTTTGCAACGCCTCTTCTAGTTTTAACCTTAGGCATAATATATTTCCTCCTTTATGTCATACAATCTAGATTATACAACTTGTTAATATCTATTTTAACATCCTATACTTATAAAATGTAAAGCACAAAATGTTATGAACGTTTCTGACTAAGAAACATAACCATGTTTCGACCTTCCAGTCGGGCAGCTCTATCAACCATAGCGATATCTTCAATTTTACTATAAAAGTTATCCATGATCTCTCTACCACTTCCCCTATGTGCCATCTCTCGGCCTCTAAATCTAAGGGCAACCTTTACACGATCACCATCTGTCAAAAACTTTCTGGCTTGGTTTACCTTTGTATTTAAGTCATGCTCTTCAATGTTTGGTGATAGACGCACTTCTTTTACATCAATGGTTTTTTGTTTCTTTTTAGCTTCTTTTTCTCTTTTACTAATCTCGTACTTGTACTTACCAAAATCCATAATTTTGCAAACAGGTGGTTTTGCTTTTGGCGCAATCTTAATTAAATCAAGATTTTTTTCTCTTGCTATATTCATAGCTTCTCTTGGTGACATAACCCCAAGTTGATTACCTTCTTCATCAACAACTCGGATTTCTCTGTCTCTAATTTTTTCGTTAATTATTATTTCGCTAATAATTGTGCACCTCCATAGGTTTGAATCTAAATAAATAAGTTTACATAAAAAAATGGATAGTTTCACTATCCACATACTAATTCGGTAACGCCTGCAAAATTGGCAATGTAAGAACAAGATATATTCAAGTACTAATATGTATAGATACTTGTTCCTTACTCGAAATTATTTACCCAAGTCACTTTCTCGTGCTAAGGTGAGAGTGGATACTCTACTTCTTCCCTATAAAACTTGTTTTCACAAGCTCTAACATAATAACATGTTTTGTGATATAAGTCAAACGATTTTTATTTTTTATATTCGTTTATGATTTTTATTTATTCTGGTTCTAAGTTTTTAATTTTATATAAATTATTGGCAAACTCTATTAGTTCGCGTTCGGCTTCAATATCTGAAACATAAGGATAGTTTTTAGCCACTTTTTCAAACTCTATTTCTTGTTTTTTGGCCCCTACTTTATCATTATTTACAAACATTTCATATGTATACATTAAACGCCTTCTCGATACATATCCAGAAGTCTTCTTTATATATTCTTGTAATTCTTTAGTATATAATTTATCTATTTCATCTTGGCGACAAAGGCCTATGATTTCATAAAATAATAATTCACATTTTAATTCATTTTTATATACATCCAATAAACCTGGTGCATTTTCAATTAAATATAATGAATATTCTTTCCCTTGAGTAAATTCTTTTTTATCATGTAAGTAATTACATTTAAAAACTCCAATAGCAGCAATTAATGGATTTGTTAGGTCCCCATCCTCGGAAATCTCAAAATACCCTTCTGGCATGTCCTTAAGTCTTGTTCCTTTGGTTTGCAATCCATTAATATGTAGTTGCATATACAAAGCCCTACGTGCTTGTCTATCTTTATTAAGGGATATAATATTATATCCGTCATTAGCAAGTCCCTCTATTTTCATGGGGATTCCATTCGTTAAAGCTGATGCAAATCCGATAACACTTAGTAGAAAAAGTACTTCTGGTATATATCTAGTCTCTGGAAGCACAAGATATAAAACTATTGCTACTAAAGCAACAATCAAATTTGCCAAACTTCCACCAAGATTATATAAAACATATGGATACTCATATGCACTCCAATTAGAATCAGGCATCATTAGGCACTGTCCACCAGTTCCAACAATATTAAATCTCTTAACCTTCAACTTACCATTTTCCTTGATAAACATAATTGATCCAACCCTAAAAGAAACAAATTGATAGCCACTAAGTTTGCCGAAAATCAAATGTCCAGCTTCATGAATAATAATATGAAATAAAATAGCAAAGACCGCAACAACAAACAATATAACTATTGCAACAAAGGCCCCTATAAATCCCGAGGAGTCAATTGCATCATTTATAGGTTTCATTGTAAAAAATCCAATAAT
>CAZUDG010000068.1:7445-9745 GCA_964618775.1 uncultured Lachnospiraceae bacterium
TCAGCTTTACCAAATTCCGATAATTCTAATCCATCGTTTCGTTCTAATACAGTTTGTTCACTCCAATTATGGACAAATAAAAGCAAAGGATTTCCTCTCATGTCTTTTACCTTTTTACAATCTGATGTAAGTTTTAATTCACTCGGATCGACATCTGACTTTTCAATCCACCTAATATACCCATAAGGTAAGTTCTCTAACTTTATTTCAACATTATACTCGTGTTCAAGTCTGTATTTAAACACATCAAATTGTAGCACTCCTACCGCTCCTACAATTATCTCTTCTAGGCCCATATTATATTCTTGGAATATCTGGATTCCACCTTCTTGAGCAATCTGCTGTATACCTTTTACAAACTGCTTTCTTTTCATGGTGTCCATTTGTCGAACTCTAGCAAAGTTCTCTGGTGAGAAGGTTGGTATGCCTTCATATTTAAATATTTTATTAGGAGTACATACGGTATCCCCAATTGAAAAAATCCCAGGATCAAAGACACCTATAATATCACCTGCATAGGCTTCACTAACTATCTTTCTCTCTTCAGCCATCATTTGCTGGGGTTGGGAGAGTTTCATAGCCTTTTCACCTTGGACATGGTAAACTTCCATGTCTGATTCAAATTTCCCTGATGCAATTCTCATAAAAGTAATTCTGTCTCTATGTTTCTTATTCATATTTGCTTGTATTTTAAATACAAATGCAGAAAAGTCATTTTTAATTGGATTAATTATTCCTTCTGTTGAGTTTCTGCCTAATGGAGATGAGGTCATTTCAAGAAAATACTTCAAGAATATTTCCACACCAAAGTTAGTTAGGGCAGATCCAAAAAATACTGGGGTTTGCTTACCTCGTTGGACTAAGTCTAGGTCTAGTGAGGACGTCGCACCATCTAGTAGTTCAATCTCCTCCTCTAATTTATCATGATGTCCACTACCAATTAAATCGTCTAAATCAGGATCCCCTAGGGATACATCCATACTTTTTAACTTTTTCTGACCCTTATCTGCTGCAACAAATCTAGTTATCTGTTCTTTTTCTCTATCATAAATTCCTTGAAAGTCTTTACCACTTCCTATAGGCCAGTTAATTGGACAAGTTTGAATTCCTAATACAGTTTCTATATCATCTAATAATTCAAATGAATCTAATGCATCCCTGTCCATCTTATTAATAAAAGTAAATATAGGAATGTTACGCATAACACAAACTTTAAATAGTTTTTTTGTTTGTACTTCTACACCCTTAGAACCATCAATCACCATGACTGCTGAATCAGCAGCCATAAGTGTTCTATAAGTGTCTTCTGAAAAGTCCTGATGGCCTGGTGTGTCTAATATGTTGATACAATAATCATCATAGTTAAATTGTAGAACGGAAGAAGTAACCGAAATACCACGTTGCTTTTCTATTTCCATCCAGTCTGAAACGGCATGTTTACTTGTCCTTTTACCTTTTACAGATCCTGCTAGATTTATTGCTCCACCATATAACAAAAACTTCTCAGTAAGGGTGGTTTTCCCAGCATCTGGATGAGATATAATCGCAAATGTTCGCCTCTTTTTTATTTCATTTTTTATACCCGTCAAAATTCTTCCTCCAAATTAATCTTCTACTTCTATTTCTCTAATCTCTTTTGTTCTTATTTCTTTACAAATTTCATCAATAAAAGCATCAAGATCTTTTTGACCTTCATCGCCTAAGTAACGACTTCTTAATGAAATCGCATTACTTTCTTCTTCCTTAGCACCAATAATAATTTGGTAAGGAATACGATCAAGTCTTGCTTCTCTAATTTTATATCCAACTTTTTCAGCACGTTCATCAATTGTAGCACGTATGCCATTTGCTTTTAGTTTCTCTAATACTGTATTTCCATATTCATGAAACTTATCTGAGATTGGTAAAATACGTACTTGTTCTGGACATAACCAAGTTGGGAATTGGCCAGCATATTGTTCAATTAACATTGCAAGGGTTCTCTCATAGCAACCAATAGAAGATCTATGAATAATGTATGGACGTTTCTTTTCTCCATCTTTATCCACATAATACATGTCGAATTTCTCTGCTATAGAGTTATCTAATTGTACAGTAATAATTGTATCTTCTTTTCCGTGAACATTTTTAAATTGGATGTCAATCTTAGGGCCATAAAATGCCGCTTCACCCTCTGCTTCTTCAAACTCAAGCTCCATGTCTACTAGGATGTTTTTCAGTATAGTCTGAGTTCTATTCCATTCTTCTTCTGTTCCAAGGTATTTTTCCTTCTTATTTGGATCCCATTTTGAGAAACGGAA
>CAZUDG010000069.1:0-2759 GCA_964618775.1 uncultured Lachnospiraceae bacterium
TTCTCATCTGACTTTAAATACCAATATCTTGCCTTATCATCGCTTTGTTCTACTCCTTCACCTTTGCTATCAATAAAACCCCATTTGCCATCTTTACGTACTGCAGCAAATCCATTTGGTAACAACTTAACAGCTTCTAAGGAAGGTCTAATTAACATTTCTCCCTTTTCGTTAATAACACCATATAATTCATCTATTTTTAGAATGATTAAACTCATAAGTTATACCTCCCTAAAATTCAAACTAATCAGCCAATCATCTGATAAAGATTATAACATATTTAATGGCTCTTATATTACTCATATTGGTTTTATATTAAAAACTAGCTAAATATAATAACTTATGTTAAAATCTATATAATATTGTTATATTATGGGTTACCACATATAGCTAATGATGCACAAGTATTGGTCTATTGCTAATGTTACCCTTACTTGTGCATGAAATTTGAGGGGTTGTATATGAAAAAAATTGTGTTTATTCTGATATTATCTATTACCATGTTGTTAACTAGTGCATGTTCAGCCAATAAGTTAAATGATCCGCTTGACCCTGATAAGCCTATTACTGTAACAGTTTGGCATTATTACAATGGTCTTCCAAAAGAGTATTTTGACGAATTGGTTTTAGAGTTTAATGATACTATCGGAATTGAAAAAGGCATTGTTATAGATAGTAAAAGTCAGGGAGATGTAGAACAGCTTGCTAATGATGTTTTTGATTCAGCTAAAGGGGCCATTGGGGCTCCACCAATTCCAGACATTTTTGCAACTTATGCAGACAATGCATATAGAGTTAGTAAAGTAGCTGATCTCGTCAGTTTAGATCAATATTTTGAGGAAGATGAACTGCAATCTTATAGACAAGAGTTCCTAGAAACGGGAAAATTTGTTGAAGATAATAAGTATTATATAGTTCCTATTGCAAAGTCATTTGAAAACCTTTATGTAAATAATACCCATTGGCAACCCTTTGCTAGGAGACATGGTTTTACTAATTCTGATTTAGAAACTTGGGAAGGAATCTATGATGTAGCAGAGGCCTATTATAATGAAACTTCTAATAGCTTTTTCGGACTAGATTCAATAGCAAATTATATGCTGGTGGCTAATATCCAATTGGGTAGTGAACTTTATACATACTTGGATGATGGGACTGTTATTTTTGACTTTAAAAAAGAGAATGCAAAAATTATATGGGATTATTTTTATAGGCCTTTTATTAAGGGGTATTTTCTGAAAGAAGGCAGGTTTAGTTCAGATGATGCAAAAACTGGTTCTATATTATCATATGTAGGGTCAACGGCAGGAGCTGCTTATTTTCCTTCAATGATAACTTGTGATGACAATGAAATGGAAGAAATCGAACCACTTGTATTGCCATATCCTCATTTTATTAATGGCTCAAAGGTAGCAATTCAGCAAGGAGCTGGTATGGCCGTTAGCAAAAGTGATGAGGCTCATGAATATGCCTCTATGTTGTTTTTAAAATGGTTAACAGAACCCGCACAAAATCTCAGATTCACAGTGCCTGCAGGTTATTTCCCCGTAAAAAATCAAGCCTTTGATGAGATGACCATGTTAGATATAACTAAGAACGGACAAGCACCTGCAAAATCCATTTCTGAAACTATTAAAGCTAGCAACATTATGTTTAATAGATATGAATTTTATAATAGCAAACCTTTTATAGGTACATTTGAAATGAGAATTTTGTTAAACACACACCTAATTAATAAAATCAATAAGGATTTAGAGATACTTAATGATAGGGTAAGTAATGGTGAAAACAGACAAGATTTAATATCTGATCTTTGTTCTGACCAATCCTTTGAAGAATGGTATTCTGAATTTATTGATGAAGGAGAAACAATATTAAATCGAGACTAGTGAGGAAACCTATGAGAAACTCTAATAACTCATCTTCAATTGTAAATAAATTAAGGGCTTATATTTTTTCGATTGTTATTTTACAAACAATAATGTTTGTGATGCTTCTCATAATAGGTGGTGTTATTGAGGAAAGTAAGACTAATGCATATCAGCTTTTTCATGAGAAAGCTTCAAGTAGAAAAGATCAAATTCAACTAAAGATAAAAAACAACTGGACCAAATTTGATCCTTATGTTGACAATATTGTTGAATTATTGGATAGTGATGAACTTGTTGGTAATAAGGATATTTTTTTTGAAGAGGCTGTGCCAGAATTAATAACTATGCTTAGAACTACAGAAGTAACCGGAGCCTATATTATATTAGATAGTGATGATAATAATGACTACCTACCTGCCCTATACTTAAGAGATTACGACCCATTTATGAATTCTGTGAATAATGAGGATATCTATATGGTGTATGGCCCATCCAATCTCGCAAATATATTAAAAATTCCCCTAGATCAGCAATGGCGTAATACATTTGCCATAAGTGAAGATATGGACTTTATAAGAAAGCCCGGTGAAAAGGCATTCATTACCAATAATGCAAATTTACTAGGCTATTGGAGCAAACCCTTCAAACTCAACGAGAATGATAATCCTATAATAACATACTCCATACCCCTAATTGATAATTCAAATAAAGTGTGGGGGGTTATTGGGGTTGAAATCAGTTTAGACTATCTCTATAAACATTTACCAGCTACTGACCTACAGCCACGAGACTCTTTAGGATATCTAGTTGGATATAGGGATGATAATGCAGATCCTATATCTCCTTTAATAATGGGAGGGGCACTTCAGAGGCGAATGATCGATGAGA
>CAZUDG010000069.1:2859-5434 GCA_964618775.1 uncultured Lachnospiraceae bacterium
TGCATATGAAATAAATTATGAGGAAAACACAGTATTTACAACACATAATTTTTACTATGTAATTGGTCGTGATATACCGCCTAATCTAGAGGAGATAGATGTAAAAACTTTTAATCTAATAATGTCAGAGGTTTGCTCTTCTCCTATTACTGAAGAAGAAAATGTCTATCAGATTGTTTATGATGATAAGGTCAAATGGGTAAGTTTAGAAGAAAATAGACAAGGCAATTCTACTATTGGAGTTGTAATGGATATAACAGATGACATAATTGAAAAAAGGCAACTAATAAAAGAAAGAGATCATGATCCTTTGACAATGGTCTTGAATCGCAAGGGATTTCAGTGGGCTTACGAATCTTGGTTTAACAATCGAAACTTCCAAGAGCATGCTGCACTTATAATGTTCGATATGGATAATCTAAAAACTACAAATGATACTTATGGACATAAGTGGGGTGACCTCTACATATTAGCCTTTGTAGATTGTTTAAGAGAGATTGCTCCTGAGGAGAATGTCTTAATTGGGAGAAGGTCTGGAGATGAGTTTTTGTTGTTGCTTCATGAATTTAAAACTAAGGATGAAATTAGAACTTATATGGATAGCTTTTACAAAAGGCTAGAAAGTGCGTCTGTGAAGTTACCTGATGGAAACAAGTTGCCTATAACAGCCTCTGCAGGCCTAGTGTGGATTAAGGATAATACTTTTACCTATGATGAGTTTCTTCATTATGCTGATGAAGCATTATATAAGGCAAAGGAAGGCAATAAGGGTTATTATGTGGAGAATATAAACCTTTAAAGTGTGCGGAGAACTCAACCTATAAATACCCTATCATTTTAATCAATTCAATCATGTATATTTATTACATCTTCATATAATAGTAAAAATAATATAGTTAATCACTGAATCCATTTTCACTCATTTTCAAGGAGGTAGAAGTAAATATGTCCAAAAGAATCCTAATAGTCGGTGGTGTTGCAGGTGGAGCCACAATAGCAACAAGAATACGCAGACTTGACCCACATGCAGAAATTATTATGTATGACAAAGGCCTTAATGTGTCATTTGCCAATTGTTCACTCCCTTATTATCTAAGCGGTACTGTTAAAGAAAGTGATAGTCTTCTGGTGGTAAGGCCTGAAATTTTCAAAAAAAAGTATAATATTAATGCACTGGTTAGACATGAAGTAATAAAAATAAACCCAGAAGAAAAAATTATCGAGGTTTTAAACCTAGATAATAATGAAAACTCTACTGAATCTTATGATATTTTAGTCCTATCTCCTGGGGCAAGTCCTATAATGCCTAACATACCAGGTATTGATAAGCCTAATGTTTTTAAAGTGCAAAATGTAGCTGATGTTGTGTGTATTAAGAATTATATTGAGGACTACGGGGCTAAGCATATTGCGGTTGTTGGTGGTGGACTTACTGGTGTTGAAGTTGCTGAAAATCTTCGTTTGGCAGGATATGATATTAGCCTTGTAGAAGCTACTAAGCAAATTCTTAGAAACTTTGATTACGACCTAGTTCAGGTTTTGCATAAAGAAATAATAGATAAAGGTGTAAATCTTGTGCTTGAAGATGGTACAGCAAAGGTTCATAATAATTCAATTGAACTTAGCTCTGGTAGAACACTTACGGCTGATGCAGTGATTATGGCTATTGGTACATCACCTGAAATCGGTCTTGCTCGTGAGGCAGGACTTGAAATTGGTGAAACTGGTGGGATAAAGGTAAATGCTAACTATCAAACTAGTGATCCTAGCATTTATGCAATTGGTGATGCGATTGAAGTCTCTAATAAAATTACAAATAAGCCAACCCGCCTTGCTATGGCATTCCCTGCCCATGTCCAGGCAAGAGCTGCTGCCAACCATATCTATGGTCACACTGATAGTAACAAAGGCTTTATTGGCTCTATGTGTATAAAAGTGTTTGATGTAAATGCTGCAGCAACTGGGCTTAATGAGGCAGAGGCAAAAGCAGCAGGAATTCCCTATGATTTTTCACTTATAACTGCTCCAGATATAGATCCATTACTACCTAACTCTAATCCAATTCATCTAAAACTATTATTTCAAAAACCAACAGGACATATAATTGGGGCACAAGCAGTAGGCAAGGGTGATGTTACAAAACGAATAGATGTTATAGCTACTGCGATTACTCTTAATGGAACTTTAGAAGATTTAAAGGATTTGGAGCTATGCTACTCTCCACCTTTTAGTACAACTAAAGATGCGGTTAATATTGCAGCGACTAATGGGCTTAAGTTTTTGTAAAGAGAGGTATTTTCTGAATAAAGATAGTCAAAAAGAAATCGACAAACAAAAAGTTAATAGTAATTAAGTAATTAAAAGCTGCAAAGATTGGATTAAGAATAATCTATACTGATAACACTCGGTATACTACATTTTGTTTGGACAGATAGCCTAGTTATGTTGCTAGATGAACATTTAAACGAGCAAACCTGGTGTTAGTGATAAACTGAAAAACAAGATAATTGATGTGGCTAATGATATGGGCTATGTACCTAATGTTATGGCAAGAGAAATAATGTGGCAAGGTACC
>CAZUDG010000069.1:5534-9588 GCA_964618775.1 uncultured Lachnospiraceae bacterium
AAAAGCTGCCAACACCTGTATCCATGCGGGTTATGGCATTTTTGTCTTTGGTACCTGGTACCTTAATATAGGTTCCTATATATATAATACATGCCGCCTTAATATAACTCCTAATCCAATTTAATAATCTCCAGTAAATTCCTTAACTCTTCTTCTGTTAAGTTTCTCCATTTTCCTAAAGCTAAATTATTCAATTCAATATTCATAATGCGAATTCGCTTTAGTTTAACTACCTTATAATTAAAACGAGCACACATCCTTCTGATTTGCCTGTTTAATCCTTGAGTGAGAGTTATTTCAAATGATCTATCTCCAAGTTTTACTACCTTACAACGATTTGTCACAGTATATTCATTCCTTACAGGATTATAAATTTTCACTCCATTTGACATGCCCTTAATAAAAGAAGAGGTAATATCTTTATTTACATTTACAATATAATCTTTTTCATTATCATTTTCATTTCGTAAAATTCTATTAACGATATCTCCATCATTCGTAAGTAAAATCAGCCCCTCTGACTCCTTATCCAATCTCCCTATAGGGAAAATACGCTCAGGATGATTTACAAAGTCTACTATATTACCTTTTATATGTCCCTCCGTAGTACAAGTGATACCAGGTGGCTTATTTAATGCAATATATACATTTTTCTTTTCTGTTTTGAGTAGTTGACCATTTACCTCTACCTTATCTTCAGGGTTTACCCTTTGTCCTATTATAGCAATATCACCGTTAATCTTTACCCTTCCTTGATTAATCAATTCGTCAGCTTTTCTTCTAGAACAAAGTCCCGTTGAACTAATAAATTTATTTAATCTCATGTTTATCACCCTCCCGTTGGTGCCATCCCGTTGGTGCCTGGCACCGTGAACTTTCTGTGTTCTTCTTAGAGTTAATAATTCGAGGTAGTTACAAAGACACTTCTCTATACTTCCCCAAAAACTCTCTCATCTCCTCAAGATTATCATTAGCATCTTTAATTCCAATATCATAAACTCTCTGAAGTTCTGCTGGATCTGTCTCAGTTCTTTTGATACCTAAGTCTACGCTAGGAGCAAGTACAAATGTATCTCCTTCCTTTGCCAACTTATGTAATTCATCTATTGTGTTGTTATATACCTCATGCCTGTTTTCCATTGCTTGTCCTATCTTAGGATAGCCTCTCATGTGAAGTTTAAATAGAGGGAACATTGGGTTTTTCTCTTTTCTGTAGCCTTTTGGCCTAGTTAGGATAACAATATTACGCTTATAACCCATGGTCCTAAACCACGATATAGGTATAGAGTCTGCAATTCCCCCATCAAGCAATTCATATCCGCTGACCGATACAACTCTTGATACTACAGGCATTGAGGCTGATGCACGTATCCACTGAATATCCACCTCATCTCCTTTTTCGCATAAATGATAAAGGGGTTTTCCTGTATGTACATCAGTTGCCACAACATAGAACTCTACTGGGCTTTCTTGAAATGCTTTATAATCAAATGGATCTAAATTGGTAGGAAGTTCACCATAGCAAAAATCCGCCCCATACAAATCTCCTGTTGTGACAAGGGATTTTATACTAACATATCTAGGATCTTTGCCATATTTGAGGTTATAGCGAAGCGTTCTTCCTATTTGTCTTGATTTATAATTTATGCCAAATGTAGCTCCTGCTGAAACACCTACTACACCATCAACTTGAATATCATTTTCCATCATAACGTCAAGTATTGCTGCTGTATACATTCCACGCATAGCCCCACCTTCTAATACCATTCCAGTTTTCATAATATTTCTAAACACTCCTTATTGTAAATATGTTATAAGAATTTTTATAATGCATTCTTACAATATATTATACAGTATTATTAGGTGTTTGTTTTATAAAATTTCGTATTTTTATAAGAATCTGTTATAATACATTTAATGTTTGTAACGCATTACAACCTATAATTAGGGAGGAAAGAGGAATATGTCAAACTGGTCAGATTTTGAAATCGACTGCAAAAATTACTTGAATAATAATTTTAATAAATATGCTAGGTTCGAGCTTGGGGGTGGTTCAGATTCAACAAGTCCTGATATTAAAGTCACCACTTTATCAGGTAATGTCTTCTATATTGAAGCAAAACTATGTCCTGCACAATGCGGACAGTTTGTATTGTTACCAGACATTGAATCTAGAGAATTCGTTTATAGTAAAGGAAACACTAGTCAAATTAATATTTTCTCCAGAAAAATAATCGAACACATGAATAAATACTTTGATCAATATAAGAAAGCTGGAACAGCTGGAGAGAATATTGAATTTATCAATTCTTCTGAAACGTTTTATTCTTGGATTATTGATAATTACAAAAACAATGGAGTTAAATATTTTATAACAAATAACTATACCCTTATTCCTATTGAAAGATTTAGTGAGTTTTTTTATGTGTCTGCTGTATACCGAGTAAAACGTAGTGGCTCTAGTGATGTTGGTAAAACAAATATGAATAATATTATTAATCATATTAAAACACATGACCAAAACTATGTTATTAATAACCCACGAGCAAATAATACTAAGCTTTTTGTGGAATCAACAAAACCTATACATAATAAACGTTTCCATTTATTAGGATTTGAATATATGTTCTCACATCGCAAAAATGAGTATGAAATAAGAAAACTCTCCAATACTTTCAATGCAAATGTCATATTTTCAATAGATTTAAAGCCTTATAAAAATGGCATAACCCATGATGACTTTATAGACGCTCTAAACTAATTAAATTATAAAAGTTCTCTACTTAAGTTTACTTACTAACTTAAGCAGAGAACTTTTATATTATAATATTAATTATTTATTATATAGCAATTTTGTGTGTGTTATTTGTTTGGTCATCTGCCTTGTTCATTGCAAGGCCTATCTCTTGACCAATTAATTGTAACACGTCAATAACTACAGAATTACCAAACTGCTTATAGGCTTGATTTGGGCTTTTGCAAATTCTATAACTATCTGGAAATCCCATTAACCTAGCACACTCTCTTGGGTGTAGCTTTCTAGTTTTTCCATTGACTAAATATCCTCCCGTCTTGGAAAATACTCCACCACCATTAGCCGAAAGAGTTATTGCTACTCCCTTGGTACTATATATTCTTTCACCTTGACCACCTTTATTGACTGTGCCGAGTCTAATTGATTTATCCCTATATTTATTATCTTTAACATCATTAAAATATGTATCAGGGCGATCTATATATAAGTGTTTTATTTGATTTTCATCCTCTATTAGAATGTCTTCAACATATTTCTTTAAAATGAATTGTCTCGGAAAGTTAAATTCGTTCACATTTAAATCGTTTCTAAAACAAATCATATATATACGTTCTCTGTTTTGGGGGATTCCATAATCTACTGCATTCAAAACTTTATAGTGAAATTGGTATCCAAGTTCTTCAATTGTTGATTTAACAAAAGATAAAGTTCTTCCTTCATCATGAGTAGCAAAGTTTTTCACATTCTCCATAAAGATAATTTTTGGCCTTTTAGCTTTTACAATTCTAGCTATGTCAAAAAATAAAGTTCCCCTACTATCTTCAAAGCCCCGTTGTTTGCCACTTATTGAAAACGCCTGACAAGGAAAGCCGGCACATAATATATCATGTTCAGGTATTGTAAATTCATCTACTTGAGTAATATCACCATCTGGGATTTCGCCAAAATTTTCTTCATAAACTTCTCTTACTGGCTCATTCCATTCATTTGAATAAACACATTTTGCACCTAATGATTCCAAAGCAATTCTAAAGCCACCTAATCCAGCAAATAAATCAATGAATCTATAACCAGAAAATGACTTCTCTTTAATATCAATCATAGCTGCCTCCTCGTACAATAAAAATATAGTCAAATTACTGTTTTAATTATAACATGTTATAGCAAGATTATCGAATTTCAAATTTAGTATTTTAATAGTATTAAGTATATATCATAATTATAGAACATATGTTTTGTGTCGTCAACCATAACTTGCAAAATAAAATTAAGAAAAAAGTACCCACAAAAAAGGTACCA
>CAZUDG010000070.1:0-3342 GCA_964618775.1 uncultured Lachnospiraceae bacterium
TACCAACATATCACTTAAACTTCCAAACATTTGCCTCATAAGCTCTCAATTCACTTAGTGAAACCTCTTCGTAATTAGATACTATACAATCGCCATCTATATACTCATGTCTTTTTATATTATCTTTGCTTAAATTTATCTCTACATATAATGTTTCTGACTCATCTCTACGGTAATAGGTGAAGATGTTTTCTGTATCTTTATTGGTAAACTCCACATCTCCATAATAAATTACTGGGTGTTCTTTTCTAAAGGCAATCAAATCTTTGTAAAAATGCAATACAGATTTCTCATCTTCTTTTTGTGCCTCTACATTATATTTCTTGTAGTCATTATCCATTAATATCCATGGCCTTGAAGAAGAAAATCCTGCATATTCCCCATTACTCCATTGCATAGGTGTTCTAGCATGATCTCTTGTACCAGCTAATATCTTTTTAAATGCAGCTTTTTCATCCATGGTTTCTAGTAATTCCTCGTATAGATTCAGGGATTCAACATCACGTAGGTCATCTATGGATTTAAATTTTTGATTAATCATTCCTATTTCTTGTCCCTGGAAGATAAATGGTGTTCCCCTAAGAGTCAGTTGAATAACTGCCAATAGTTTTGCTATAAGGTCTCTGTAGACTGGGTTTGGATTTATCTTTGAAACCATACGAGGATTGTCATGGTTTTCATAGAACAAAGAAGGTTGACATCTATTGCCGTAGTTCTCCATCCAGTTAATTAAATATTCTTTTAGATAATTAAGGTTATATCTATAGTTATCAAAACGCACATGCCCTGGGGTTTCAAGATGATCAAATGAGAATACCATATCTAATTCTTCCCTGTAGTCCCCGGTTAAAAGCTTGCTCATTTCCATGCCAACGCCAGGGGTTTCACCCACTGAGAAGGCCTTATAGGGTGCAAATGCTTCACGGTTGAGCTCATGTAGGTATTCATGGAGGCGGGGCCCATAATAATAGTTTTCTATTCCATAATAGCCCATTAACTTCCCAACACTTTCATTGCCATCAGGCAAACCCTCTACCTTTGAAATGTAATTGATAACATCAAGGCGGAATCCATCTACTCCCTTGCCTAGCCACCATTTTACCATTTCATGAATTTCTTTCCTAACCTCTTCATTTTCCCAGTTTAAATCCATTTGTTTTTTAGAGAACAAATGTAAGGCGTATTCGCCACGTTCTTCTACGTAATTCCATGCAGAACCCGAGAAAAATGATATCCAATTGTTTGGTTTGTCTTTAAACATATAGTAATCGCCATACTTAGATTCAGGTTCAGAAACGGCCTTCTGATACCATTCATGCTCATCTGATGTATGGTTAACAACAAGATCCATAATTAATCTCATGCCACGACTATGAATCTGTGTAAGTAATTCATCAAAATCTTCCATCTTGCCAAATTCAGTCATGATTTTGTGGTAATCACGAATATCATAGCCATTATCATCATTAGGAGAATCATAAATTGGTGAAAGCCAAATTGCATCAATCCCTAAGTCTTGCAAATAATCCAGCTTACTTATGATACCCGCTAAATCCCCTATCCCATCTCCATTACTATCCTTAAAGCTTCTTGGGTAAATTTGATAAAATACAGCTTCTTTCCACCAAGCCTTTGTAATCGGACTACCATCATCTTCTGGTATGTCCTTCTCACTATTTAACAAGTTAAGCAAGGTATCTACAAACTCATCATCTAAGACACCTCTTGATAGTTTAGGTAAAATTTTAAGCTTTAGATTAGCTACTATAGGGTTTGTAACAAATTTGCTACTTTTATTCATTTGTAATAATACTCTATTTATAACATCTTTTCCAATTGGATTTGCATATATATCCTTGATTCGATTATTATTTGTCAGCAAGTGATATTCCTCTCCTTATTTAATATATTTAAGCTTGATAAAGATAGCCAATAATTATTTTTCAATTTCCCCACGTTCAGCAAGTTCTTCTATTATTTTATCATATGCTTGCTCATCTATTTTGTATTTATTGCGATAAACAAAGTAACCAGCCACAATGAGAATCAAAGGTATAATCATCATTGACATTTTCATCATTGTTAGGCCTCTTTGTGTTACCTCCGCCGAAGTCTCTGCCGAATTTATACCTGAAAGTATTAGGGTGGCTCCAACTATTCCATTAGATAATGCACCACCTATTTTATTAATAAATGGTTGGACAGAAAAAGTAATACTTTCATTCCTACGGCCCAACTTCAACTGACCATACTCTACTGTATCAGCTAAGAACATAAGCATCATCAATTGAATAAATGCTTGACCAAAGAATAACAACATAGCTGCTCCGCTAAGAATAAATATATTCATTGGTGAGAAGAAGAATATTATGTACCCGATTACAACAATGATAGTGGAAAATACGTATAGTTTTTTTCTGGAATATCTTTTTGAAAACAGAGGGAAAACTGACAAGGCTATCAGCTGAGTTATCCCTAAAACTCCAGCAAAAACTGAATACATCCCCTCATCACCAAATGCATATTTAAAGAAATAAACACCAAACCCTGTTGTGGTTAAATAACCAATTGTAAATAATGACATGGAAATTGCTGTCCATAAAAGCTGGTCATTCTTAAAAAGAGTTTGCATCATTTCCTTTAGGGAAGTGGACTCTTCTTCTACATTAATCTTCTTATCTTCCTTAACCCCAAAGATTGTAAATGATAAAAAGAAAAGCATGACTAAAACAATAATTATAGCCGTATTCCTCCAAGCGGTTGTATCACCACCAAGTGCATTAGTAAATGGTATTATTGCAACAACGGTTATATAAAGTCCAATATTGGCACAAATTCTTGCAAATGAGCCAATCCTTTCACGTTCCTTTTGGTTAATGGAAAGTGAAGGAAGCATTGACCAATAAGCAATATCATTAGCCCCATAGGTCAAGTCCCATAAGAGAAATATAATTACAAATGATATTATGTAGGCTGGTCCCTTTAGTCCAAAATCCGTAAATAATAATACAGTTAGCATTCCACCCATAACACCCCCGATAGTAATCCAAGGCTTAAACTTTCCATATCTACTACGAGTATTGTCTACTAAAAACCCCATAATAGGATCATTAACAGCATCAAAAATCCTAAGTATTGTAAGAGCCCCTGTCATCCACCACATTGTAGAGTCTGGCAGATTCAAAACATCTGTAAGATAGAACAAAAGAAACATACTTACTAGTGAATACTGCATATCTCTTCCAACAGTACCAAGTCCAAACATATAGCGATTACGTCTTGCATTCCCCTGCATTATACTACCTCCAAGTTTGTTTATATTTTATTTTGCCTTTATATACC
>CAZUDG010000070.1:3442-9323 GCA_964618775.1 uncultured Lachnospiraceae bacterium
ACCTTCCTTGTTACATATATATTTGAACCAAAATCCCCTAACATCCTCACCCTTTCATTATAACCAGTCCCAATAAACTGTTCATGAAGTGGAATTCCTGAAAGAAGAGCCTTATCTGAACATATATATCCTTCTTCACAGTCCTTTAAAGTATAATATTTATTTGCCGTACGCATAATTAAACCATCAGGATTTAATTCTACTGGTAATATATGTTTTGTTAAGCTACCATAACGATTTATGTATAGTCTTTGTGGCCTAGTATTAAGTTGATACATTCCCTCTTTGAGGCCTATTACTTTCAGCTTATCACTACTTTCTGCTGCTTTAGCAAATGTTTGGAAGAATCCTGTAAGTGCCGTTTCTTTATCATTACTTAAAACTTGCCAAATATGTTTATTATCCTTATATGATTTGATCCTATAATACCTTCCATATTGAAATATCTTGCGATACTTTTTATAAAATGCAATTTGTTCTTTAACATCTTTCTTCTCTTCTGGAGTGAAATATTTTAAATCAAGTTCATAGCCAAGACATCCAAAACATGAAACATTAAAACGCGTAGAAAGGGGCGTTTGTCTAAGTGTCTGTTGATGAGGCGACTCTGATACATGGGCTCCAAATGTTGATTGAGGATAAAAGTATGATAAACCCCCTTGAATCTTTAATCTTTCAATGGGATCTGTATTATCTGAAGTCCAAATCTGTGGACTAAAACATAGCATACCCAAATCAAACCTATTACCACCACTTGAACAAGACTCCAATAAAATATTAGGCCTAGGTGTAAAAATCCTTGTTAAAACATCATAAAGCCCCAATATATAGCGGTGATAAAATTCACCTTGGTTAATTAGACTGCTAGAATATGCTTCTGCAATGTGACGATTCATATCCCATTTGACATAATCAACCCCCACCTCATCTAAGATCTTAGAAACATTTTCTACAATATAATCCCTTACTTCCCTTTTACATAAATCTAGGACCATCTGATTTCTACCAAGTACCGCTTCCCTAGCAGGTATCTTTACCACATATTCTGGATGCTTTCTGTAAAGCTCACTGTCTTTATTAATCATTTCTGGTTCAAACCACAAGCCAAATTGTAGCCCCATTTTTTTAATTTTATCAGCAAATGATTTCATACCAGTTGGGAACTTCTTAGTGTTAACATTATAATCCCCAAGTCCTGCAAAATCAGAGTTTCTATCTCCAAACCATCCATCATCTAGAACAAATAACTCTACTCCAAGTTCCTTGGCGGACTTAGCAAGACGGAGTAATTTTCTATCGTTAAAATCAAAGAAATGTGCTTCCCAGTTATTAAGTAGTACCGGCCTTTTCTTTTTCTTGTAATCACCCCTTACAATATGGTCATTAACAAAATCATGCATATGGTGACTTGCTGTATTAAAACCCCTATTACTATAGGTCATCACACATTCAGGAGACTCAAACTTTTCGCCCTCTAATAATTCCCACACAAAATTATGTGGATTTATACCCATATTGATTCGAACATAGTCTCTTTCATTCTTCTCTACAAGGCTATAATGATTACCACTATAAATCATGTTAAATGCATATACATTTCCATAGTCCTCGTTAGCATCCCCTTCTGCAAGTAAAAATGCTGGGTTATGCTTGTTACTGCTTGCACCAGTTTCCGATGAATTAATTATTCTACCATAAGCTAAGTCCTGTTCTTGCAAATGTGCTTCCTTAATCCAACCACCGCTAAGTCTATACATCTTGAAGTTTTCATCAGGAAGGTCTATTAACATACTCATGATACGACTAATTATAAGAGCACTTTCTCCTTCATTCCTAACTACAGACCTTCTTGTTATCACATCTGTTTTTACGTAGATTGTATAGTATATATCAATGAATATAGGAAACACCTTGTCTTTGAGTGTTATCTTTAATGTCCTATCTCCCCCATAGGCTGTGGGCAGGCTATCCATTAAATGGGACCCATCTATAAGTTCATGACTATCATATATAAAATCTGAGACAAAGCTTCCATCAGGCATAACAAATTCTGTAGGGCTCTCTCTGAAATCCCCACGACCATTATCTGACCATTCTAGACACATACTGTCTAAATCATAAACAGGATCCTCCTTGTTATACATTATGCTAGATCCTACTTGAATTCCTCTTTTTATGCCTACAACTTCAGATTTGTCCTCTTTCCTTAACAAATCCCCATAGTATACATGTTCCAAATGCCCATACTTAGTCTTTTTAAATATATAGCTAGTGTTATTAGTATCTAAACGAAAATTAATAACATTACTTTTATCTTTATTATCGCTCCCATTAACTGATTTCAAAATATTTCTCCTTACTTGTGATACTCTTGAGCTTCTACGTATTTACTATAAGTCTCTTTTGAAACACCATGTTCTTTGATCATCCTGGTATAAAACCTACCTGATTGCTTAACAGTACGCCCTAAAGAAGCATAGTTTATATGAACAAGGCCAAAACGTGCACTGTCCCCTTCTATCCATTCAAAATTATCACAAAAACACCAATGATAATACCTATTAATAGGTAATTCTGATTCGGCTATTACTTTTAAATGATCATAGATATATCTAGCACGAAAAGCGTCATTATTATCACAAGTACCATTTTCAGTAATATAAATTGGTCTCTCTAGCAACTTGTATAATTCCTCTGCTACTCGAATCATACCCTGAGGATAAATTTCCCAACCCAAATCATTCTTGTATGAGTCTTCTTTAGTACCATCATCAAATCTAGTTACTGTGCTTCTTGTATAATAATTAACTGCTATAAAATCTATATATTCACCTGGCTTAATACTTTTTGCTCCAAGAAGTGGCCATTTAAACTTCCCTAATGTAAAGGCTTCTGTAACAGCCCCTTGGAAAAGAAAATCTAGTAATTTAGCATTAATACGGTGCTTAATATTTTTCGGGTTTTGAGGATCAAAAACACGAACATGATTAGCAAAACTTACCTTTGTATCAGAAAATCCCTTATCTTTTCGCACCTTGTGGATAATCTCATATGCCTTAATGTGGCATATAGCCATGTTAGACATAACTTTGCAGGCATTTATAATAGACTTTTCTCCTGGTGGCCACGTACCAAAGAAATATGACTGGGTTGCGTATACATTTGGCTCATTAATAGTGATATACTCAGAAACTTGATCAGCAAAAGTATTCACCACTAACTTCACAAACCTTATGAAATACTTTAAGTTCTCTCTTTTTGTAAAGCCACCCATACTTTCAAACCACATAGGATTAGAAAAATGATGAATGGTAAGCAAAATGCTAATACCTTTCTCTTTCAAATAAGCTATTTCTTTTCTGTAATGTGCCAGTGCCTCCTTATCAACCTTACCTTCTTCTGGACAAATTCTTGCCCACTCAATCCCAAGTCGATAATTCTTAATCCCCATCTTAGCCATCAAATCAGCATCCTGCTTCCACTTCTGATAGTGCATGGTTGCTCTTGCAGGATTTGATCCATCCTTAATCATTCCTTTGTGGTACCAGTCATTCCAGTTACTATCATTCTCTCCACCCTCAATCTGAGTGGCAGCTGATGCAACACCTAACGCAAATTGATCTTTAAACTTAAATTCCACATTATCACCCCTCGTTTTAGACAAATGTACAGTTTCAATAAGATTTTACCGATATTCTTCTTACCTTTAGTTGTATTGTTTGGAATCCTATCATATACAATCCCTTTAACTACTATTATATCAAATAAACAAGCCAAATGAATCATATTTTTAAATATAATTCATTTGGCTTGTTTTGTTTTGGTGCTTTGGTGCCTTGTACTCTTTTTGGGTTTTTTAAAATTTAATGAATACTCCAACCAGCAAAGAAGCCTTCACGAACTGCCTTTGAGACTTCTGCTACTCCACTACAATCACCTACAATTGTGGTAATTGGGTATTTTTCTGCAATCTGATTGGCAGGTTCAGAAATAGGTCTCATACCGAAAGCATTAATTACTGTATCTGCTGGGATTTTGTGTTCTTTTCCTTCTTTGTCAGTAGCTACAACATATTCAGGAGTAATTTCTTTAACTTTATGACCAGTTAGTTGTTTTACTTTATAATCATCCAAACGGAATAATAAAGGATTCCTGTTGTCTATTAGTGATTTAGGGGCTAACTCATCAAGCATTTCAAGAATTGTCAATTCCATGCCTTCCATAGCAAGCTCTAAAGCAACGTCACAACCAGATTCTCCACCACCACATACTATGATGTTGTTACCTTTAATCTTTTCAGGATGAACATGTGCTTCTATTATATCTAAAACATTGTCACCATCAATACCTTTGATGTTTGGAACAAATGGTTTTGCACCTAATGCAACTACAATGCGGTCTGCGTCTTTAAGTTCAGGAGAGTCAGCAGTGATTTCTTTGTTAAATACAACATTCACACCTACCTTGTCAACTTGACGCATTTGCCACTTTATAAACTTACGTAATTGTGATTTAAAAGGAGGAGTTGCCGCAGCGGTAATTTGACCACCTAATACATCCTTTTTCTCATATAATGTAACATCATGACCTTGTAGTGCCGCAACACGTGCTGCTTCCATTCCACCTGGACCACCACCTACAACTACCACTTTTTGAGGATTATCAGTTTTTTCTATTGGATAATCTTTTTCAAAAACAGCCTGGGTATTAATCGCACAGGAAATAACTCTATTTTGATAAAGTCTACCAACGCAAATCTGATTACAATATAAGCATGGACGAACATCTTCTTCTTTGCCAACTAAAAGTTTATTAGGGGTATCAGGATCTGCGATTAATTGACGACCAAACATAACGATATCACACTTACCGTCTTGTAGAGCTTGTTCTGCCGTTTCTGGAGTGAAAGTACCTGCATTTAATACCGGCACATTAACAGCTTCCTTGATTTTCGCGGCATAATCAACCATACAAGCATCACCCGCATAAATGGAAGGGCAAATCCATTGCTTGTCTTCATAAGCACCTACATCAATATCAAATGCATCAATTCCAAGTTTTTCAAGATATTTTACTATTTCAATGGATTCCTCAATGGTACGTCCACCATCGAAATCATGAGTAGCTGCCATTCGTATAAGAATTGGATAATCTTCCCCAACTTCACCACGAATTGCATGATATATCTCTGTAACTAGACGCATACGATTCTCAAAATTACCACCGTATTCATCTTCTCTCTTATTCCAAATAGGAGTCATAAATTGGTCAATCAAATAACCTGCGTGAGCATGTATCTGAACTGAATCTGCTTCAGCACGAATTGCATTACGAGCAGCAATTCGATAATGCTCTACTATGTCATGAATTTCATCAATAGTCAAAGGTCTACATAAGGTATCAGGCATGTAAAATGATGGTACAGCTGATGCTGAAACCATTTGTTCATCAGAAAAAGGAAATGCATTTCTACCTAATCCACAACTTAATTGTAGACAAACCTTAGCACCCTCTGCATGGCAAGCCTCTGTTAATATTGCCCATCCTTGCATTTGCTGATCAGTACCAGCTATGGTTACATAATCAATCCATGGGTCAGTCTTATTAGTCGTGTATTGACCCTCAAATATAATAAGACCTGCTCCACCTCTTGCCCTTGCACGGTAGTACTCGATTTGTCTTTCATTAGGCATTCCATTTCTCTCTTCAGAAAAAGTTCCCATAGGTGCCATTGCAATACGATTTTTCAAGTCCATGTTCTTAATTTTAAATCTAGAAAACATTTTTTCATATTGTTGCATTTGCAAATCCATCCTTTCTTCTTTGTAGAATCTAACTACTTCATTAGTATTAACAATAACTATGTTATTATTATATCACA
>CAZUDG010000071.1:0-9284 GCA_964618775.1 uncultured Lachnospiraceae bacterium
AAGCAAAGAAAAAGGTCAGATTACTTGCTGTGGTTGATACCCTAGAATATCTTCATAAAGGTGGAAGGCTGTCAAAGGGCGTTGCGGTTGCTGGAGGAATATTAAATATAAAGCCTATAATTACCTTAGATAATGGCTCTGTTTCTTTAATTAGCAAGTCTCGTGGGATGAAGGGGGCTATTAAAAATATGTTGAATCTAATGGATGAGTATGGTCCAATTGATTTGACTATGCCAGTTATATATGGATATGCTGGGACCTCTAGTGGCTGCGAAAACTTTAAAGAAATGGCTAATGAAAAATATAGTTTTAATGATACACAAATGCATCCTATTGGAAGCGTTATAGGTACTCATGCTGGTCCTGGAGCATTTGGAGTTGCGTTTTTACAAGAATAAAATATCTCAATTTGTTTATGCTAATAATGATATTGACCATCATATGTCAATATTAATCAATTTTATTGCAATAAAGAAAAGGAGATTATTAACTATGATGAATAACAAAGAGAAAAATTCTAGTATCCAGTGTACTGTTGACGACTGTAAGTATCATGCAAGTTCTGCAGATTATTGTACTCTCTCTTCTATTAGAGTATCTAAAACTGGGGATAATCCTAGGAATTCCCATGATACAGAATGTGATTCCTTTATCGCAAAAACTGATAAGTTCTTCTAATTGTTTTATTTCATTTTGCTAAGATTTATTCATTAACTTTATAGGGCTTCAATAGGTAGATTTTAAATGAAACGAGTAGGAAGTTAGTCACTGATGATTATCTTCCTACTCGTTTTTTTTCAATAACTTTAATTCTTAGTATATAAGAAGTTATCGTAATTGATGTTTTACATGTCTTATATTAGTTTTAATTCATTTATAAAATTGGACTTATTTATTAATCTTCTTCGCCCTTAAATAAATCTGTAGATAAATATCTCTCTCCTGTATCAGGTAAGATAGTTACAATGTTTTTACCTGTAAATTCTTCTCTCTTAGCAACTTTTGTTGCTGCAGCAAGTGCTGCACCTGATGAAATACCTACTAAAATTCCTTCTGTACTTGCAACTTTTCTCGCGGCTTCAAATGCTTCATTATCTTCTACTGTAATAATTTCATCATATAAGTTAGTATCTAGTACATCTGGAATAAATCCTGCCCCTATACCTTGAATTTTATGACTACCTGCTTTGTTTTGAGATAAAATTGGTGATCCTGTTGGCTCCACAGCAATAACTCTAACATCTGGATTCTTTTCTTTTAAGTACTTACCTGCACCTGTTAGCGTGCCACCAGTGCCAATTCCAGAAACTAACACATCAACTTTACCATTAGTTGCTTCCCAAATCTCTGGCCCTGTTGTCTTATAATGTACCTCTGGATTAGCAGGATTCCTAAACTGACCTGTTACAAATGAGTTTGGTGTTTCTTTTTGAATCTCTTCTGCTTTAGCTATAGCACCTTTCATTCCTTTTGACCCATCTGTCAAGACTAGTGTTACACCATAGCCCTTTAGAAGTTTTCTTCTTTCAAGGCTCATAGTCTCAGGCATTACAATAATTGCTTTATATCCTTTTGCTGCCGCCACTGACGCAATACCAATACCAGTATTACCGCTAGTTGGTTCAATTATAGTAGCGCCTGGCTTAATTAATCCCTTTTCTTCAGCATCTACTATCATAGAATATGCTATTCTATCTTTAACACTTCCTGCTGGGTTGAAATATTCTAGTTTCGCTAATATATTACCCTTTGCTTCTTTTTCTTTTCCAAAATTAGAAAGTTCAAGTAAAGGTGTATTCCCAATTAATTCTGTTACATTTTTTGCTAGTTTTGCCATAATAAAATCCTCCTGTTATTAGATTTCTTTACTAAAAAAATATTATTAAGTTATTATCTTCAATATTAAAATACCTACATAGTTCAGATACAGTAATTATACACCATATATACATATGTTAAATAATATAAACAATAATACAAGTATTAATACTAAACTTTTATAAGGATATAAGTTTATGTCTTAAAGTCTATCCACACTTCCAATGACATAGTATACATATTAACTTACTATGTATTATTATATGTAAGGTTAGGATAAATGTCAAGGATTTTTTATAATAATTTGCCGATCATCACAAAACCCCCTCAAACACTCGGTTTAAGGGGGTTAACTATATCCTTTTTTTATATATTCTAATAATTTTAAAGAAGTTTTTCTAAAATATTTGGTCTTTCATATGCTTTGCCATCTATCTCAACACTAACTGTTGGGAAGAAAGCAGCATTTGAAACAAATATTGGGCCTTCTTCAGTAGCTATAATAGTATCTTCGCTTTTTGTTCCAGTTATGGAAGGGTTCCAGCAAAATGCTTGATTAACTTCTATCTTGCCATCATGATTAAACCCAATTCTGAAGTCTCTAGCTGTGTATCCAGTGGGACCACCTATATGATGTTTTTCAAAATCTCCAGCATAACCAAAGTCTTCATAAGCTTTTTTGCCTGCTTGAAATGGATCCTGATATGATTTTCCTGGAATAGTATTGTGAATAAGAATACAATCTATTTCTACATTTTTCTTGTGTTGTTCCTTAAGTTCTTCTGTTATAGGTATAAAGTTTACATACCTAGTAGCACAAATATTAAGTCCTTTATAACGAACGTTTGCACCTAATTGAACTCTTTCTTTTATAAGCTTTTTAGTTGGGATAGGATGCTTATATTTATATATTCTCTCATCACTAGCACACATAAGAGTTGCTTCTAAAAGTCCTTTTTTACGAAGGGCATGGTTTAATCTTCCAGCAACTTCTATTTCAGTATCACCTGGTTCAACAGCTGCGATTGTCTCTTCTAATGCCCATGAGAATAAACGACCACCGATTTTATATTTTTCTACTTCTTCTTCAGTCAATGAATAGCGTAGTGGTTGTATTTTCCCGGAAATATTGATTCCAAGTTGATTATGATGATCAAATCCTACTCTTCCTTCACCACATATCTCCTTGATTTTGTTTGATTCAAAATCATCCTTGTACCAGCTATCATATAATATTTCAAAGCCTAACTCTTCCAATGCTTCTTCTTCTAGCATCCTTGGTGCTTCTACATTATTGGTAATAGCGTATGTTTGGTCCTCTGTAACTAATAAGCCAACATTACCCATATCACCCATTCCTATAAAATTAACTGCTCCACATGTCAGCCAACAGAAATTATCCTGCCTTTTAATATAGCATGCATCAAGATTTTCTTCTTTAAGCATACGGCGAATGCGATTTAGCTTAATACTTAATTCATTATTACTCTTCAATTTCTTTCTCCTTTTGTCTTCTTGCCTTAATTAAATCAAAAACACTTTTTATTATTACAGCAATAGAAACTAACATAAGAATTCCAGAAATTGGTCTTGTGAAAACTGCAGTCCAGTCACCATAAATAAGTATAGTTCTATCTAGGTTTTGTTCTGCCATAGGTCCTAATATTAGTCCTAATATTATTGGTGGGGCTGGTAATTTATAAAGATTCATAAAGTAACCAATAATACCAAATATCAAGGCTGTTGCTACATGGTTAAGGTTATTAGATAAGGAATATGCACCTACAAAACCAAATAGTAATACTGCTGGCATTAAGATAGCTCTAGGAATACTTAATACTTTTGTAAATAAAGGTGTTCCAACTGCACCAAGTATTAATATTACAAATTGTATTATCAAGAAAGCCATGAAGAATGTATTCATCTCTTGGCCATGATCTTCAAACAAAAGTGGACCTGGTCTTATACCTATAAGCATAAATGCACCTAACATAACTGCTGTAACAGCATCACCTGGCACACCTAGTGTTACTAAGGGAATCAATGCTCCACCTGTTGTTGCATTATTAGAAGATTCAGCTGCTGCAATTCCTTCTATAGAACCCTTACCAAATTCCTCTGGTTTCTTTGATGCTTTCTTAGCCATTTCATAACATACCCAAACAGATATTGCTCCACCTGCTCCTGGTATAATACCTATTGTTACACCAACAACAGAACCTATGATTAATGGTATTAAAATTTGCTTCCATTCTGATTTGGAAAGCATAAATGAACCATAATTCGTTTCTTGTATAATTGGATCTTCATTATCATTTACACCTTTAAACACTTGAGTAAATGCAAATATTCCAACTAATAGAGGTAGGGTAGAAATTCCGCCCATTAAAGAAACTTGTCCTAGGGTAAAACGTGAAATACCCGTGATAACATCCACCCCAATAGTTCCTAAAAACAATCCAAAGAAACCTGCAATTAGTGCTTTTAAAAAGTCGCTAGTAGAACTAGCGATAATTGTAAGTCCAAATAAAGCTAGAGCAAAATACTCTGGAGCTTGGAACCTTAAAGCCCAACCTGCTAGCAAAGGGGCTATTGTCATCAAACCTACAGCACTTACAACACCACCTGTAACTGAAGCAACCAGGGCTACCATAATTGCCTTACCTGCTTGTCCTTGTTTAGCTAATGGATATCCATCTACAGTTGTGGCAGCTGCGGAGGGAGTACCTGGTGTACTAATTAATATTGCAGGAATTGAACCTCCATACATAGAGCCTGCAAACACCCCACCAACAACAACCATGGCAGGAACCATATCTAAACCATATATTAATGGCAATAATAAAACTATACCTGTAGAACCTGAAAGTCCTGGAATTGCACCTACTGCAATACCTGCAACACAACCAACTATTAACATAAGAAATGTCATTGGTTCAAAAACTCCCATAAGACTCGTAATAATTGTTTCCATATTGTTTCCTCCTTTCTAAAACAGTCTATTCTGTGGAAGTATAACTTGAAATCCTTTTTCAAAAGTCAAATAAAATACAATAGCAATTACTATGCTTATTATAATTATTTTCTTCTTATTACGCTCACCATAAAGATACATGCATATAGCAAAAAAGATTGGTGTTGCTATTAAGAATCCAATATACCTAATTACAAATAAATACAAAGCAAAGGTCAATATTATTTTCCCTACATTAAGCAATTCTGCCAGGGTAACTTTGGGATCGTTTTTTTCTCCAGCCTTTATTGCTATGGCTGATCTTATTACCAACAAAACACCCATAATTATAAGCCCTATTGCTATAAACTTAGGAAAGCCTCCTGCTCCTAATCCATCTTCAGGAGTAGGCATTCCATTTGCTGATATAAAAATTAATATTGCAAATATTATAGTACCAATACCTATATTAAAATCCGCTTTACGAGTCATGTAATCCTCCGTTCTTTTACAATTTAATAGGGATGCAGGAATTGTTCATGCATCCCTTATTTATTAAATTACTGTTATTAATGTTGTTAAACTCAATAGATAGAATGAATTTCTATTTATTAATAACGATCTCCTAATCCAGCATCTTGAATAATTCCTTTATATAACTCATCTTCAGCTTTTAATGCAGCTTTATAATCAGCAGCATTTTTATAGTCAAAATTCATATTTAATTCTTTAACAGAATCTTGGAAGCCAGTATCTTTTGCTAGTTCTGCAAAAATTTCTTCCAATTTACCTGCAACTCCTTCTGGAGCATCTTTATGAACTAAAATTCCACGCATTTGTTCGTTAACCACATCCACACCTTGTTCTTTAGCTGTAGGAACATCTGGGAAGAAATCAGAACGCCCTTCTGACATTATTGCTAACATTTTTAAATCGCCTGCTTCTACAGAAGCAATACCTTCAGCTGGCATGTTCATTGAACAGTCAACTTCTCCACCTAAAGTACCTTGTGATGAAGCTCCACCACCGTCATAAGCTATATGGTTTACTTCAATTCCTGCAGCCATTTCAAATTGGATTGCAGCTAAGTGATTTCCACCACCAGCACCTGAGTTACCCATTGTTAATTCACCTGGGTTTTCTTTAGCATAGTTAATTAAGTCTTCTAGTGTATCAAATCCTGAATCAGTTCTTACTAATATATATGGACTATCACTTACAAAACTACCAACTGGTTCAAAATCAGTTACCCAATAAGAAGTTTCTTGCATATGTGTCTTAATTGTTTGTGCTGTCCCCCATGTAACTAGATTATAACCATCAGCATTCATTGTTGTATATTCAGTTACACCTTGAACACTTGCTGCACCTTCTAGATTACTAATTAACATTGTTTGATCATCAGCATATTGAGGGAAATAGTTAGCAACCGCTCTAAATACAAGGTCTGCTCCTCCACCAACACTCCATGGAACTACTGAAGTAACTGGTTGCTCAGGATACTTGTCTAGATTTACCCCTTTGCTTCCACAACCTACCAACAAAATACTTACAAGCATAATACTTAGTACAATACTTAATTTCTTTTTCATAATTCTTTTCTCCTTTAATGTTTTACATTAACTAAACTTTCATCTTATTAATTTTACTTGTTTATAAAGTAACTTCATTCTTTTCATCAGATGCCTTATAAATGGCCTTGATAAGTTTTAAACTCTTTAGGCCTTCTTCACCAGTTACAAGTGGCTCCCTGTCATCAATAATTGCTTGAACAAAATCTTCAAACTGTCTAACATGAGAACTTTCATCAACTTCTGGACTAGTGTTTAGCGCTGTTGCCTTTACTGGGTCTAATATAGCTTCAAACTCATCCCATTTACCATCTTCAAAATGATAGAATAATAAATGGTCATTACGTATAATAACTGAGCCTTTTTCACCAAACACACTTAATTCTGCATATAGACCTGGGTATGCTACTGTTGTTCCTTCAATTGTACCAATGGTTCCATTCTCGAATTCAATATTAGCCACACCTAGATCTTCCGTCTCTATCTCTTTATGTAATAAGGTTCTGCATTTACCACTAACACTTTTTGCAGCCCCGAAAAAATGAACCAAAAGGTCTATGTAATGTATTGATTGGTTAATTAATGCACCACCACCGTCATGCTCCCAAGTTCCCCTCCAAGGGTTGCTAAAATATTCTTCATCTCTGTACCATATTGTTTTAGCTGAGCCCCAAAGGAGTTTACCAAGTTTGCCTTCTTCAATTGCTTTATTTAATAGAAGTACTGGTTTATCAAAGCGATGTTGGAAAATAACACCTAGCTTAACTTCATTCTCCCTACATGCATCAATCATAGCTTGTCCTCTATCCACGATAGTATCAATAGGCTTTTCTACAATTATATGCTTACCTGCCTTTGCAGCTGCTATAGTAGCTTCACTATGAGCTCCAGATGGCAAACAAATAGTAACTGCATCAACTTCTGGATCTTGAAGCATTTCTTCATAGTCCGTGTAGAACTTACTATCGTACTCTTTAGCAATAGCAGCATTGTTTTCGCTCTTATCTGCTATAGCAACTAGCTTTGCATTTGGTAAATTATTAATAATGTTAGCATGGACTTTTCCTATTGCACCACAGCCAATCAAACCAAATCTTACTTGTTTCATTATGTCCTCCCTTCGAATCTTTTATACTCTTACTATAAAATATATTCTAAATAACTTCTATTGTAATTATGAATATATACATTGCAAAAAGTACGATTTCATGTTAAGATTTAGTCAAAGTTTTTCTGTGATGGTCTTTGATGTTTTACGATAAACCCATCTTATACAGTATTTTACACCAATTTCCAATAGGAGGCAATAATTTTGAGAATCCAAAAACAGGAATTTTTAGCACACACGAACAATATTGATAAAGATTATAGAATCTTTTATTATTCAGACATAAAAAGCAATCATCTGTATTTTCATACCCATAACTTTTATGAAATGTATCTTCTTGTATCAGGTAAGGTAGTCTACCAAACGGGAGGTAGCGAATTTCATCTTAGGCCTGGTGATATTTTATTTATTGGTGTTGGCCAACGTCATTGTCCTTTTTTAATTGACCCTTCTGTTCCCTACGAAAGAATTGTTTTACATGTAAACCCATCAATCTTAGAAGAATTGTCAGATTCTACTACCAATTTAGCGGAATGCTTTACTAGGGACAACTATGTTGTTTATCACTTTGGACAAGATGTACAAGATAACATACGTCTATTATTAGGCAAGCTCTTCAACTTGCAAGAAATTGACCAGTTTGGAGAGCATCTTCTAGCAAAAGCCCATCTTACAGAATTGTTTGTTGAAATAAATCAATATAATAATGATAAGACTGTATACACACTTAGCTATGATATGAAAAATATGCAAATGGTTGCTGCTATAAAGCAATATATCAATGAAAATCTTGACGAAGATATAACCATTGATGAACTAGCCGAATATGCATATCTAAGTAGAGGTCACTTTATGAATACTTTTAAAGAGATAACTGGGCTATCAGCTTATCAATATGTACAAAAAGCACGACTAAAGGCAGCCTCTAGTTTAATAATGGAAGGAGCTACATTAACACAGGCAAGTCTAGAGTGTGGCTTTAACGATTATTCTAGTTTCTATCGTGCTTTCCAAAAAGAATACAATAAATCACCTCGGGAGTATTTTGAAAGCAACCTATCTTGACACTATGTGACCAATAATATATATTTAATGTAGTAAATCTATATGTTTAGTATAAGATAGGAGATGATTGTTTGAAAATTTCTACAAAGGGCAGGTACGGCTTAAGGTCAATTATTGATTTAATAATAAACTCAAGTGGAGAAAATGTTCCTTTAATTAATATTGCAGAAAGACAAAACATTTCCAAGAACTATCTTGAACAAGTATTTGCTTCTTTAAGAAAAGCTGGAATTGTAGGCAGTACAAAAGGTGCCCAAGGTGGCTATTACCTTGGAGATAAACCATCTAATATAACAGTGGGTGATGTTCTTAGAGTGTTAGAGGGTGATTTGTCTGTAGTTAGTATTGATTCTGATACACAAGACAATCCCATAGAACAGTGTATTCAAAAAAACATCTGGGATGAAGTAGATAAAAAGGTGAATGAGATAATCGATGGAATAACTCTCGAAGACTTAGTTAATGAATATAGAAATGATAGCAATAATTTAATGTATTATATTTAGCTTAGGTAATGTTTAATGTATGTATATAAGATAAATGGAAACAGGCAAGATACACCTACCAAATATTAAGCGACTAATAAACATTAAACGACTAATTAAAAAAGCTAGGACCAAGAATATTTTCACTTCTGGGTTCCTAGCTTTTTCGTTCTTATTTGGTTAACTTTATTTGTTTTATTTAATTTACTCTCTTTTATTCTTTTCATTTAACCTAGAGTGGATCATGTTTTTCTAACAAAATTAGTGATTCTACTTTTCAATTA
>CAZUDG010000072.1:0-4213 GCA_964618775.1 uncultured Lachnospiraceae bacterium
CGTCCATAATTTTACAAATAAAATAAAAAGATATAAATATAGCCTTGCCACTTTCTACTTGACAGTGATAAGGCTATATTTATATCTCTTTATTTTCATTATTATAATAATTATATATTTTAACTGCTTTATGAGTTAGTCTTTTTTTCTAAAATCTGTATGTTTTCTTCTAAACTAGATAAGGAAAGCTCACCCCAACTATAATTTAACATGTAAAATCCTTTGAATAAGTTATTAAATTCTTTATCCCCTGATAAATAATTATATAAATCGCAGTTTACCTTTTCAGTTATAATGCGTCTTGCTCCTCTATTGGACTCTAAAATATCTTCTACACCATATTCCTTTAGTGTGTTTTTAAGTAACATAAATATTTTACGGCAACGCGTCATTGTAACTTGGTTAGCTTCTTCATCTTCCCACAAATTAGATATAATTTCACGGGGAGTAATAAAACCACCTTTCCTATGCACCATAAGTGCTAGAAGTTCTTTCGCTTTTGCATTTGGAATTAAAACCGCTTGTCCATCTATAAATAAATCAAAGTAACCAAAAGTTCTTATCTCTACTCTTTTGTTATTATCTCTATCGTTTTCATCTTCCTTGTTTGGTGATACTAGATGAAAAGTTTTTTCTAGTTTTTCTGTATATACAATATATTTATTCTTATCAGATTTCTTAGCATAAGATAAGGCTATATTGGCTTTTTTATATAGTTCATCAAAACCCATACCATTAGGGGCATATTGATAAATTCCCATACTTGCTGATAAATTTACTAAATCTTTTATTTCATTAGAGACAGTCATATAAATAAGCTCAATCTCCTTCCCTAATGCTTCCCTGCCTGGATAATTATACAAATATATTAGAAAGTTTATTCCATTAAGTCTCCCTATAAGGTCATCTTCATTAAGTGTCAAGCGAAGAGAGTTAACAATATTCTTAATAATGTTGTCACCATATGAACAGCCAAACTCTTCATTTACTTTATCAAATCTATCTATACTTACTATAATAAAGCCACTTTTCAAATCCTCATTTGAACTTTTTATTCTCTCTATAGCTTTCTCTTTAAAAGCATGCCGGTTATAGATGCCTGTTAGTTCATCTGTTTGAGCATTTTTTGTAAACTTGATATCATATTTCTTTTGTTTTACTATCTTTTTACATAACATCAACAGGATAAGGTGAGAACTATATGAATCTTCTATTACACTATAAATTAATCGCACCCATGTGTACTCATTATTATATTTTGTCCTAAAGTCAAGAAAATCCCTTTTTACGCCATTTATATAAGAGGTTAAAATATGTTTATAAGATAAAAACCTAATGAACTGACTTCTATCATCTGGATGTATGTATCTTCCTATAATTATTATGTTTTCTTCTGCAGAAAAATTAGGGTTTATAGCATATTCACTAGGGAAATCATAGTTTATACTTTCTATAGTATCTAATGTTAAGTTATACTCAATATTGAAAATTTCCTTATTCGTTTCAACTAAGGAATCATAAGCCTTGTACCCATCCCTGTGTTGATGTAAACCTTCATTATCAACCTTGTTATAATAACTATTATTATAATGGTTTTTGTTATTATTATCTTCGTTATTATTATTAACATCAATAATCAGACAGCTTATAATGATGTGGTCATCATGTTTTTCTATGATATTTGCTGATATTCTCACCCATCTACTGGATATTTCACTATTAAGTCTACATTTGAAAGTGAATTGTTTCCCCATACTTATTAATTCTTCAAATGCGCTTTTTAATAGTTTTAAATCTTCATTACAAAACAAGTCCCAAGGCGTCTGCCCCACTATACATTTACTTTCTTCTTTAGAATAACCTATGATTTCTCCCATCATTTCATTAAAAAATATAACTGACCAAGCTTTGTCTTTAAACTCATAAATAATATTACCTGCAGGTAAAGATTCAGAAAATATTTTTAATTGCTGAAATGAGTTTTTATCCATTTGTATAAGATCGCTTTTGCCCATGATTTATCCCCCTTTAGGCCATTTGTTAAGTATTTGCGAAACACAAATTGTTTTACTGGATATATTTTTCAAACTTCATTTCATCTTTTGTTTTTTATTTAATTTAGTTAATAAACTAGATGTTAATTTTTCTCCTTATAATTCTGAGCCTGTTTTTCTATCTCTGCTATTGCATATTCACCCCAAGAATAATTCAGCATGTAAAATCCATTATACATACTAGCATACCTTTCATCTCCCGATAAAAATTTACACAAATCACAATTTATCTTTTCTAGTATAATACGTCTTGACCCCCTATTGGATTCTAGGATATCATCAACATCGTATTCTTTCAATGTGTCTTTTAGTAACATAAAGACTTTACGACTTCTTGCCATAGTTACCTTGTTAACTTCTTCGTCCTCCCATAGATGGGCTATTATTTCATCTGGTGTGACAAAACCTCCTCTCCTATGTACTAAGAGTGCTAGAAGTTCTTTGGCTTTCCCATGAGGAATTAATATAGCCCGTCCATCAATAAACACATCAAAGTAGCCAAAGGTTCTTATATCAACTCTATTACTATCGTTATCTTCTTTAGGGAATTCATTCACCTCATTTTGGATATGGGTTTGTTCCATTAGCTCTTCTTTATATAGGATAAGCTTATTTTTGCCAGACTCTTTTGCATTAGTTAGAGCAAGATAGGTCTTTTCAAATAAAGTGTCAAAGTCTTTACCATCTTCACCGAAGAAAGCAGCCCCCATGCTAAGGGATAACTTTATTGAATCTTCAGTTTCACGACCAATAGCCATTTTTATTAGTTGAAGTATTTGGTCTACTGTTTTTTTATCTCGTTTATTAAATATATAAATTATAAATTTAGTTCCATATAATCTTCCAATTACATCTTCTTTTTTTAATAACAAACGAATTGTCCTTGCAATATCTCTTAGTATTTTATCCCCATATTTATATCCTAGGGTATCATTAACCTTTACAAAATTATCAACACCTACCATCACCAAGGCACTTACTAAATTATCATCTGAAGTCCTTATCTTTTTTATAACTTTTTCTTTAAAGGTCCCACTATGGTATACTCCTGTAAGTTCGTCTCTTTGTGAATTTGTCAAAAGTTTCATTTCTGTTTGTTTTTTCTCGTCTATTTTTCTAATGGACAACCAAAGAATATAATTACAAGAGTATGGATCCCTCATAATATGATATAAAAATCTTGACCATACATATTTACTCTTATATTTTATCCTAAAATCTACAATACCGCGATAATGCCCCCTTATATGTAATCCAATTAGATGTTTAGTAGAAAAGAACTTAATAAGTTTTTCTCTATCTTGTGGATGAAACTTGTCCGTATTTTCTTCTACATTTTCAAGAACAGTAAGTTTTTGGTCAAACTTAAACCCTTGGGGTATTTGACCTTCAAAGCTTTCAAAAATATCTAAATTCAAATTATATTCAAGACTGAACAGTGTATTATTAATCCCAACACTAGTAAAAGCATAGAATCTTTGTGAATTCATTTCTTTAATTCTCTTGTCTGTTATGTTTTGGTAATAAATAATTGCATAAGCTGCTACCATCTCATCCTCAAAAATAGTAGTATATTTAACTTGATGCCAGTTCCAATCACCTCGCTCATTCTTTGCTCTAAATACTACAGAGCCTTTTGGAGTTCCATCTATTAAATTAGAATACGTATCCATTAAATCATTTATACTTTCTGGATCAACTAAGTCAGCATCTATGATACTTCCTATTTTAAAAGTCTCATGTAATGCTTGTAAAGGTTTCTGAGGTATATCTTCATATATTGTAAATGTATCATCGTTAAAATCATACTTAAATATAATTTCTTTGTAAGTTTGTAGTAATGCGTTAATAGCCCTAAATTCTTCATTTATATGTAAATAATCACTGTTTTCCATAACTATAACCCCCTTCCCTCCATTTATTGTAAATCAATTGGGGATGGCCTAGTATGTGCAGTTACTTTGTTAGGTAATTATAACATCTCTAGGTGTTTTTACCAACATTTTTTATTATTTAGTTATAATAAGTATAATGATTATTATAATCAGTTACACAGGATAAGTCTAGGTTGATATTAAATATTAGCCCATTTCCTTTGTTGACCTATCATACTGTAAATAGTAGAATACATGGTAGTAGAGTTTTTTATTACAATCGGA
>CAZUDG010000072.1:4313-5556 GCA_964618775.1 uncultured Lachnospiraceae bacterium
AAAATGGATTTATTTGGTTATATAAGAGAACAGAACAAGGATAAAGATGCACCTCTTGCCGCAAGGATGCGTCCTACTAGCCTAGAAGAAGTCGTGGGACAAAAACACATAATCGGCAAAGACAAGTTATTATATAGGGCTATTAAAGCAGACAAGCTAAATTCTATTATATTTTACGGTCCCCCTGGTACTGGGAAAACCACCCTTGCCAAGGTAATTGCTGAAACTACAAGTGGAATCTTTAAACAACTAAATGCTACTGCTTCTGGTAAAAAAGATATGGAAGCAGTTGTTAAGCAAGCCAAAGATGATCAAGGTATGTATCAGAAGAAAACCATCCTTTTCATTGATGAGATACATAGGTTTAATAAAGGTCAACAAGATTACCTACTGCCCTTTGTGGAAGATGGCACTATTACTTTAATTGGTGCAACCACTGAGAATCCATACTTCGAAGTCAATGGAGCTTTACTTTCTAGGTCTATTATCTTTGAGCTTCACCCTTTATCCAATGAAGATATAAAAGAGTTAATACTTCGTGCTATAAATGATAAAGAAAAAGGAATGGGCTCATATAAGGCTAAGATTGATGACGACGCCCTTGAATTCTTATCTGATCTTGCCAATGGAGATGCTAGGACAGCACTCAATGCTGTTGAACTGGGAATCTTGACTACGCAGCGATCTGAAGATGGTTTTATATACATTACCATTGATGTTGCCAGTGACTGTATTCAAAAAAGAGTTGTTAGATATGATAAAACTGGCGATAATCATTATGACACAATATCTGCATTTATAAAAAGCATGCGTGGTTCAGATCCTGATGCCACTATATATTATCTGGCTAGAATGTTATATGCTGGCGAGGATATTAAGTTTATAGCAAGAAGAATTATGGTCCATGCTTCAGAAGATGTTGGTAATGCAGATCCTAATGCCTTAGTATTAGCAACGGCTGCCGCCCAGGCCGTAGAACGAATAGGTATGCCTGAAGCTAGGATTATACTTGCACAAGCTGCAGCTTATGTTGCCTGTGCCCCCAAAAGTAATTCTGCTAACATAGGGATAGATCTTGCACTGAATCTTGTTAGAGAAGAAAGAACCTCTAAAATTCCAAGTCATTTAATGGATAGTCATTATAAGGGATCCAAAAAACTAGGTCGTGGAATAGGCTACAAATACCCCCATGACTATGAGAATCACTATGTTGAACAACAATATCTACCAGATGACTTAAAAG
>CAZUDG010000072.1:5656-9213 GCA_964618775.1 uncultured Lachnospiraceae bacterium
CTTAAGCAAACGATATATAAGCATAACTCCATATATAAAAATTGGGACAACAAAAGTTGTAAATATGCTAGCTTGAAACAAAGAATTTGAATATGGTGAATCAATTAAAGCACTTATTAAGGTAATAATATACATTGACACTAATAAGACAACCCCTATTAATGCTAGTACTCTTTTAATCTTTTTCATATGTGACCTCTTTTCTAACAATTTGGCTAATAGTTAAGATGATTTTATGCCTAGCATGTAGATATGCTTCATTATAGCAAAACAAGTTTTTTGATACAACAAGGAGATGATATTTATTAATAAATATAAAACCATTTATAAAGGTGCTAGTGGTGAATTTGATGTTAAGAAGTCAAAGTTTATAGGGACTATTATGCCCGCCAGCACAGAAGAAGAAGCACTCTCTTTCATTGATAAAATGAAGAAAAAATATTATGATGCAAACCATAATTGTTATGCCTATATAATAGCTGGTGACAATGAGATAAGTAGGTTTAATGATGATGGGGAGCCATCTAGAACTGCTGGAATGCCTATGTTAGATATCTTAGTGGGTGAAGAACTTAAGAATGTAGTTGCTGTTGTTACAAGATATTTTGGGGGTATCCATCTAGGCACTGGCGGACTTGTTAGAGCTTACTCAGACGCTACAAGAATAGCCCTTGAGAATTGTAAGATTATTGAAAAACAAAAGGGAAGAAAGATAAATGTAAGAATGGATTATACTTCCCATGGAAAAATCCAATATATATTATCAGAAGAGAATATTCCTATTTTAGATACAAACTACACAGAATTAGTGGATATGACTTACATCTCTCCTGTAGGTAAGGACAATATGATTCAAAAAAAGCTAATGGAAGTTACTGCTGGAACAGTCGATATTAGACCGGGTAATGACTTATATTTTGCTAGCTACTCGGGTAAACTCCTCTTGTTTAATTCATAATCCTTACCATTTGTAAGTTTTGCTTTATTTTATCAATCCAATTTGATATAATGGTCAAATGAAGGAGGTTAACTATGGACTTTAGTAATAGAGGAACATCTAAGAAGCAGCAACAAACTAAATCACCCACTACTAGAGTGGTATCAAAAGCAAAAGTTAATGTTTACCGTTTGTTGGTGATATTTATTATAGTTCTTGCAGTTTTAGGAATAACTTCTGGCGTTGGACTATTGAATGGAATTCTAGAAGGTGCACCTGACATCGAGCAGATCAACGTTGTGCCAACTGGATATAAAACTAATATATATGATAGAGACGGGCAACTAATTGAAACATTAGTTGGAGCTGGAGCAAATCGTGAATATGTGAAAATAGAACAAATTCCTGATGTGCTACTAGATAGTGTTGTTGCCATAGAAGACGAAAGATTTTATGAACATACTGGTATAGACGTAAAAGGTATATTTCGTGCATTTTTTTCCGGTCTAAAACAAGGTGAGTTTGAACAAGGGGCTAGTACAATAACCCAACAGCTCATTAAAAACCAGGTATTTGAAGGTGGTGCCGAAACTACTTTTGTAGATAAGTTTGTAAGAAAGGTTCAAGAACAACAGCTTTCTGTCAAGCTGGAAGAAGAAATAGATAAAGACCAGATTCTTGAATTTTATTTAAACACTATTAATTTAGGTGCTGGAACATATGGTGTACAAACTGCATCAAACAGATATTTTAACAAAGATGTTAGTAGACTGAGTTTATCAGAAGCATCAGTAATTGCGGCAATTGCTCAATCTCCCACTAATTTAAATCCAATAAAATATCCTGATAATAATGCACAAAGACGAGAACTTGTTTTACAAAATATGTTAAGGCTTGGTTTTATTAGTCAAGAAGAATTCGATTGGGCTATTGAAGATGATGTCTATGATAGAATTCTCGCTGTTAACGAAGAGTTTGGTGATGATGCTTATAATAGCTACTTCGTTGATGAAATTATAGAACAGGTACAAGACGACTTAGTAAAGATTGGATATACAAAGGCTCAAGCAAGTAATGCAATATACAGTGGTGGCTTAAGTATTCATACTACTTTTGATTCCGATGTACAAAGTATTATCGATGAAATTTATGCCAATGAAGAGAATTTCCCACCATTATATGATGGCTATTCTTGGAACTATAGATATTTCCCTAATAGCATAGGTAAGTACTCATATTATGAATTACAAGAATACCGCTTATCTGTACAGAAAAAGAATGGGGGCACAGTTCACTATCAACCAGAAGAGTTTGAACAATTCTTTACCGACAATAACATTTTGGAAATCTATGAAAACTCTGATTCATTAAAAAGAAAGTTTAGAAGTGACGAATTAGAAAGTTTCTTGAATTCTAAACCTAAATTTACCGTATATTTATCAGATAAAAGACATGCCGATTTCTTTATTGAAGCATTTAAGGATGTAGTTATTGAACCTGGAGACACCATACTTGGAGAGAATTATGACCTAGTTATACAACCCCAATCTTCATTTGTAGTTATGGACCATAGTAACGGACAGGTGCTTGGAATCTCTGGTGGCAGGGGACCTAAGACTGGTAACAGAACACTCAACCGAGCAACAAGTTCAATGAGACAGCCAGGATCGGTATTTAAGACCTTAGCTGCTTATCTACCTGCCTTAGATTCGGCTGATATGACACTGGCAACTGTTGTAGACGATGCCCCTTATAATTATCCTAATGGACGCCCAGTGAACAACTGGTATTCACAGTATGAAGGGTTAACACCTCTAAGACGTGGACTTTATCGTTCTATGAATGTATTAGCTGTTAAGACTTTAATGTCCGTTACACCAGAACTTGCTATGTCCTATTTAGGAGAAGACAATTTAGGATTTTCAACTTTAGATCCTGTTAATGATTCAGTCCCTTCCCTAGCACTTGGAGGAATCACCTATGGTGTTTATAACGATGAGTTGACTGCTGCATTTTCAGCTATTGCTAATAATGGACTATATACTGAAGAAACTTATTATACTAAGATAATTGATCATGACGGCAAGGTATTAATAGATAATACACCTAGAACTAAGCAAGTTATGAAGGAATCCACTGCGTTTTTATTAACTAATGCTATGGAGGAAGTAATGACAAATGCTGGTGGTACAGGCTCAGGATATCGTTTTAGAAACTCCAATATGCCTGTTTCAGGTAAAACTGGTACTACTTCAGATGATTTAGATTTATGGTTTTCAGGTTATACACCATATTTAACTGCTAGTATTTGGTCAGGTTTTGATAATAACTTTAAACAAGAAGAACAGAACTATCAAGTAGTATTATGGCGAACTATAATGGAGAGAATTCATGAACATTATGGTTATGAACCAGTAGCATTTGAAAAACCGGAATCAATAGTTTCCGCTAGAATATGTACTAAGAGCGGCAAGCTAGCTATTGATGGTTTATGTGATCAATATGTTGGGGGCTCTACTGTAAGAACAGAGTATTTTGCTAAGGGTACTGTTCCTAAGAATGTATGTGATGCTCATGTGAAGATTATATTATGTGAGGAAACTGGCAAGATAGCTAATGA
>CAZUDG010000073.1:0-8781 GCA_964618775.1 uncultured Lachnospiraceae bacterium
TTTTTGTTACTTATGGGGTGTAGCAAAAACTATATAATGTATTGGGGTTTACAATAAATATTATATCACCCTTTGTTTGAAAAGTGTGCACAAAGTTCACAAATTGTCAGATTGCTTTTTGTTTGTTTTTTTAGTAAACTTTATAATAAGCAAACAAGGCTTTGGAATTTTCGACAAAAAGTAAGACCTTATATCACTTTTTATATATTTGCTCTTTTTCCTTAAATATCAGAAGATGAATCTTCCAAATCATCATTTAAAGATAAGTCTTTTTCCTTGACTGCTTCATTGACATCTATTTTTTCTCCAAACAGGACTTCGAATTCATCCCTATTAATTTTCTCTTTTTTAATTAAGAGTTCTGCCGACTCATGAAGTATATCAATGTTATCATTAATAATCTCTTTAGCTTTATTATAGCACTCATCTATTATATTCTTAACTTCGTCATCTATATGCTTAGCAACACCTTCACTATAATTTCTTGTTTGGCCCCAGTCTCTACCGATGAAGATCTCATCGCCGTTGTCATAATTTATCATACCTATGGCATCTGAAAAACCATACTTAGTTACCATGCTTCTTGCTATTTGTGTTGCTTGTTTTATATCTTGTGAAGCTCCAGTTGTAATATCATCAAATACAAGTTCCTCGGCAACTCTACCAGCTAAGGCTACTGTGATGTGTTGCATCATCTTGCCCTTAGTGTAGAACATTTCGTCTTTCTCTGGCAAAGGCATCGTATAACCTGCAGCACCTGTTCCTGTCGGAATAATAGAAACTGCATAAACAGGACCAACATCTGGTAATACATGAAATAATATAGCATGACCAGATTCATGATAAGCTGTAATTCTTTTTTCCTTATCAGAAATAACTTTACTTCTTTTTTCTGTACCTATACCAACTTTAATAAATGCATTGTTTATATCCTCTTGAACAATAAAACTTCTTTGTCCTTTTGCTGCATTAATTGCTGATTCATTAAGTAAGTTTTCTAAATCTGCTCCAGTAAATCCTGCGGTAGTTCTTGCAATCTCTTCTAAATTAACATCTTCTGCAAGAGGTTTGCCCTTTGCATGTACTTCTAGTATCTCTCTTCTACCCTTCACATCTGGACGACCTACAACTACCTTACGGTCAAATCTTCCTGGCCTTAGAATTGCTGGATCCAATATGTCGACTCTGTTGGTAGCAGCAATAACTATGATTCCTTCATTAACACCAAATCCATCCATCTCTACTAATAACTGGTTTAGTGTTTGTTCTCTTTCATCATGGCCTCCGCCCATACCACTTCCTCTACGCCTTGCCACAGCATCAATTTCGTCTATAAATATTATACATGGTGAATGTTTCTTTGCTGTTTCAAACAAATCCCTTACTCTGGAGGCACCAACACCAACAAACATTTCCACAAAGTCAGAACCTGATATACTAAAAAATGGAACTCCTGCTTCACCAGCAACGGCTTTTGCTAAAAGTGTTTTTCCTGTACCTGGTGGTCCTTCTAATAAAACACCTTTAGGAATTCTTGCTCCTACTTGAGTATATTTTTTAGGCGTGCGTAAAAAATCCACAATTTCATTTAGCTCTTCTTTTTCTTCATCTAGTCCGGCAACATTTTTAAAAGTTACCTTTTGATCCTTTTCAGTGGTCATTCTCGCTTTACTTTTTCCAAAATTCATAACCTTATTATTATTACCCCCACCACCTGCTGCACGATTTGTCAAATATGAAAACAGGAACATCATTAAGGCAAAGCTAATTATTGCTGGTACCACATATCTAAGCCAAGACATATTGCTCATACTATGCATCACTGGGTTTAAAGCTGCATCTATAGAAATTTGTTCAATTTCTTTAACATCTGCAACAGGGAATCTGGCCTTAGTCTCATTATCAAAAGTTACCTCTACTTCACCTGTTGGGACCTCTTCATTTTGATATATATCAATACCTGCTATTGAATCTCCTTGTATGTCTTCAAGAAATTGGGATTTATTATAATTATCAACTTCATCAGTCTTAAGATTGTTTGAAAATATGGTAATAGCAAAAATTACCAGCAAAAGAACCAAATAAAATCCATATCCTCTATATCTATTTTTCAATTTTTAGCCTCCTTCTAATTTTGTATTATATAATTGCGAACTTGTCGTGGGTCTTCCGGGACTTGGTATAGCAACATAATAAGTGTTCCGTTGTTGTGGACCACAAAAGTCACCCTTATTATGTTATTACACTAGGTCCCGGAATCATACGATAAACTTCGCAATTGTCTAATATTTTTCTATTCTACTACGCCTATATAAGGCAGATTTCTATATTTTTGATCATAGTCAAGACCATAGCCAACTACAAATTTGTCTGGGATTTGAAAACCTACATAATCACAATGTACTTCTTTTTCTCTTCTTTCTGGTTTATCGAGCAAAGTACATATCTTAATACTATTTGGATTTCTTGTTTTAAGTAATTCTAACAAATGTGATAGGGTATTACCTGAATCGATAATATCTTCTACTATTAAAACGTCTTTCCCATCTACAGGGTCATCTAAGTCCTTAATAATCTTAACTCTTCCTGAAGAAACTGTTCCACTACCATAACTTGATACAGACATAAAATCAATAGAGAGGGTCATATCGATATTCTTCGCTAATTCACAAGCAATAAATGCTCCACCCTTTAATATGCAAATTAAATGAAGGTCCTTACCTTCATAATCCTTGGCTATCTTTTCACCTAGTTTAGTAATTCTCTCATTAACTTCTTCTTCAGAAATTAATACACTTATTCTATCTTCAATGTTATTCTCTAAATTACTTGCCATTTTTTCCTCCATTAATACTTATCTCTAGTATTGTGTTTGTATTTTCATTAATTTTATATGCTTCGCTTATTCTTCCACCAACTACCCATATGATATGAGAGCCATCAGCTAATAGGGGGATTTGATCTCTTTTTTCTTTTGGAACTTTTTCATCTATAAATAAAGCCTTTATTGTTTTTCTACTACCTTTATTATTGATTTGAAGGAAATCTCCTTCAAGTCTTGTTCTAAGTAAAATAGTATTGTCTATTTTATCATAATCAAACCATTTAGTATAGCCCTTTTTAGGGATTGACATATCATTCTTATAAGCTTTTAATGATGTTGTTAGTATTTGATTTCTCCCTGGTATCTGCATACTATGTGGTATCTGAATTTCTAAAGGGTCTAATTTTTTACTGTTTATCTCTTTCCTATCTTGCTTATACTTTTTAATCACAATATCATTATAACCTTTAATAGCTATAATGTCATAGGGAAGATGTATTTCTTTGCTAACTTGTTTGCTTGTAAGATCAAGAATCATCTGAATATGAGATAAGTCTATGTTTTTTAATTTATTAGATAAGGTTTTTATAACTTTCCTTAATAATTCTTTTTGGATTACTATATCTAGTTTATTAAAATCATCAATGTTTATCCGATAGCCTTCATTTTTTTCTTCTATAACAATTTTATTAAATACTCTTTCTACATTGTCTTTAATAAATGATTCAATTTCTTCTAACATTTTTGCTGAGCTAGATATATGTTCTATAACTCCATTGTTAATTTCATCTTTAGCATAGGTTAAAATTTTGTTCCTGATTTTATTGCGACTGTAATCATTAGCAAGATTGGTAGCATCAATAATATAAGGAAGACTACGACTCTTTGTATACTCTTCAATTTCTGATCTTTCTACACATAAAAGAGGTCTTATGATAGGACCTCTTGTTGGTGGTATGCCCGCAAGACCTGTAATACCACTTCCACGAAATAAATTAAATAAAAATGTTTCAGCATTATCATTCTTATTATGAGCAACTGCTATCTTATTATATTTGTTCTCATCAAGGAAAGAGTGAAAAGCCTCATATCTAACATTACGTCCAGCCTCTTCTTCACTAATGCCTTTCTTTGCAGCAATGCCTGGCACATCCTTTTTTACAATGCTATATGGGATTTTATGCTTATTACAAAGCTCTTCAACAAAAGCCTGGTCCTTGTCCGCACTTGTCCCTCTAATTCCATGATTTACATGAACTACATATAAGGCAAGATTATATTCTTTGGACAATTCTAAAAGGACATGAAAAAGGCAGATAGAATCTGCACCGCCTGAAAGGCCGATTACAATCCCATCACCCATAGACAACATATTATGTTGTGTTATATATAACCGTATTTTGTTTAACATCCCGTACTCCTGCGTGCCAAGTTTTTCTTAATTTTAACCTTATATTAAATATATTTCAAGTGGATAAAAAATGGGTAAGAAGATATCTCTATTACTTTTTCCAAAAGCCCCCAACCAGTACTGTCATATCATCCTTTGGGGTCCAGTTATTAAGCTCTAATGAGAAATTTAACACAGCATTGGCAATTTCCTTAGGATTATTCATATTAATGTCTTTTATAAATTCTGACATTAGTCCTTCTTTATCTTCACCAGGAATACAATCAATTAAACCATCCGTTACCATAATGATAAAATTGCCGTCTCTTAACTTTTTGGAATTAACTTCATAGTCCATTTGATTTATCATACCTATTGGCAATGAAGAAGATTGTATTATTTCCACATCATCTTCATTTTTTATAAAGGTAGTTGATGATCCTAATTTAATAAAATCACACATTCCTGTATATAAATTTATCACACTCATATCTATAGTTGAATAGGTTTGATTACCTGATTTTATTAACATTACTGAATTGATGAGTTTGATTGCTGATTCTTTACTAAAGCCTGCCTCAATAAATTGTTCTAACAAATTAATTACAGCTTCACTTTCTTTATTAGCTTTTTCTCCTGTTCCCATCCCATCAGACAATGTCATAATGGCAGTTCCTGAATCTGGACAAATAAATGAATAGTTGTCACCTGAAATAAGGGATCCATCCTTGGCCATCTTCGATACACCTGTTAAAACATTATAATTTGCATCCTCCTCAAAAATAAACAGATCAGACACCTTTGCAATTACTAATTTACTTTTTTCTGAAGGAATCATAGTTGTACCTACTATATCACTGATAGTTTGAGAAACCTCCTTACTTGTAATGCAGTGGCCTCCTCTAGTGTAGGCATATATAAATATTTCTTTTCTGTTGTTTTGTTTTTCAAATATTGCAAGATTGTCTACAAATATATGGTTTGTTCTTAACCCATTTACTATTCTTCTTTCAAGCTCCATATTCGATGGACTAGATTTATATATACTATCTGAAAAATCATCTAAAATAAAACCTATTTGAGAAAACTGTTCAGCTATAGCCTCCCTACATTCCAAAAGTTTATTATCACAAGACATATTAAATTTTTCTAAATCATAAATTCTTCTTGCCTCTGCAATGAAACTTTCTAATTTAATACATCTTTCAAGAAAGCTTTTGGGAATCTGATTGCAATTAATTCTGCCTTCTGATTCTACCACATCTATAATCTCCTTTATTCCTTGGTATGTTTCCCCTAAATATTTTTCCCAACAAAGATTACAGTTTTGGCAATCTTTACACAATTCTTCTGACAAGTCATTAAATATTCTTTTCTTATCTCCTTTATTTAGACTTGTCTTTTTTTTAGATATTCCATTAAAGGTTCCTGACAAATTATGAAATGATACTGAAAATTCTCTTAATTTGTCCTTAGTTAATGTTTGAATACTTTTATTAGAAAACGATTCATCTTTCCTTGTTCTATTATTATAAACTTTATATGTTACTGAATCTGGCAAAATTAAAAATAAAACTGTTCCTGATGCTAGTGGTATAAGGCCTTCAGTGAGAAAACCTTGAAATAAGGTGGCTTGTGAGTTGATTACAGCGGGGATAGCTTCACCTTGCATAAAGCCAAGACCTGGAAAAGCCCCCTCTGCTAAACCATATAAAGCTATAGTTCCAACTGAAAATACTAAAGATACTGTAATTCTTCCCAACTCTCTAAAAGTACCAGCCAAAATACCTGTTAAGCAAAATATACCTACATGATTAAAATCACTATTTATTATACTCATAATTAACCCACAAGTTACACCCATAATTCCACCATAGCCTGCTCCATATTTATATCCTACAAATAAAACTGTAAAAAGACTTGCAAAGGCTTGAATAAAAAAAGAGGGAACACCTAGTCCTGGTAATCCATATATAATCAATGCCGATATAATAGCCACACTAATCATCTCTTCATTATTAAAGACCTGCCCCTTTTTATTAACAAGTATAGCTTCTATTCCTTTTCTTAGTACTATGGAAAATGCAAAAATAGCAATTCCTTCGGCAAGGGCTAATACTAGAGAGCTTCTTATGTTTGAAGAAAACATATTATTAGCCAAACTAATTGCTGCAGTAACAAATCCTGCAATAATCCCCACTTGAATATTATTAATTTTCCTATAAGTCTTTTTAAACAAGGAAGCTAGAATAAGTATTGTGATCATAATAGTTAAATACTTTATTATTTCAACTGTCTGTAAGACACTTATCATTCCAAAAGAAATACACAAGATTGTAAGCAGCTTATTACTGTCTCCCATATACATTGCGGCAAAGAAGCTAATAGCCATTGGGTTTAAGTCCCCAATTGTTGCTCTAGCAATAAATATACCCATTACCTGTAATAATAAATTTTTGTAGTCTGAACTTTTCATTGATTTTAGCATTATAGCTTTAATCCTCCCAGCGTCTAATTGATTAAAAACATTGTGTTAGCTATTATATGATTAGCTAAGTAAAATCTTTGTCAAAATACCGAGGTGATTTTTAAAAACTTTTTGACAAGATTTTTATCAAATGACCATTTCTATCGTTTAGACAGACCTAAACCTTCTTAAGAGATTAAAGTTTTAATTAAACAAAGTGCCCTTTGGAAGCATCAAGTTTCCAAAGGGCACTTTGTTTTAAATTATAAAAAGACATAAAAAATAGCGAAGGACGGACTTGAACCGCCGACACCGCGGGTATGAACCGCGTGCTCTCGCCAACTGAGCTACTTCGCCAAACACGATAATCATTATAAACAACTTTATAAAACTTGTCAACTTAAATTTGAGGTTATTTTAAATAATCTTTATAAAACCCAAAGAAACGACCTAAATATGTAGTAAATATATTATAGCTAGACTACTTGCCTAACCATATCTAAAGATAATTCAAAATCATAGAACAATTTATTCTTCTTCAGATTTAAATACATATTCATCTTCATATACAAGGCCGAATTTATCTCTTGCTACATCTTCAACAAATTTCCTTGTCTGCATATAAGCTTCTTTTTCTTCTAAGTCTTTTGAAACATCTTTTTCTTCTTCTAAATCTTCTTTTAGCTCTTCTAGACGTGAGTATGCAATGACTTGTTCATGATTTAAGCTCTGCTTTTTAATCATAACCATTCCACATATTAAAAATACTATTACAATAATTAGACCTAAACCAGTGTTTTTATTTTTTCTTTTTACTTTTTTCCTCTTCACTTAACAAATCACCATCCTTTACATCACTTAATGGTATTTTACTTGATTTATTCAAACTTTTCAATGATTTAAATGCAATTTCCATACTATTTTTTACCTTTTTCAGTCTTCTGTTGATTTTTATAGCTATTGTTTTATCAAATATTGCTTTTAACCATAAAAAAGGCCTTATAATAAAACTTAAGATTGAAACACCAAAGTTAAGTATTTTAATCAATATAGCAGAAATAGTCTCTAGCAAAAAATCACTAAATAAGTTTTTATATATTATCATGCCTATTAGCATGCCCATTATTGAAAAGGCCCTTATTATACCATCGTTATGCTTGTACATCATTTTAAAAATTAACAAACCACATATTATCCAGTAGAATAAATCTTCTATAGCTATAGAAAATTTGTTGTGTTTTATTATTTTTCTAATAATTCGTAAACAATCATAGATTATCAGTATTAGGCTGCCCCATAATATAGAGATCACAAAAAATCTTAGTTCTATTATAATTGCCTCGTTCATACTATATACTCCTGATTTTATTTAAACAAGCGACCAATAAATGTTTCACCTGTTTTCCCATAACTTGTATCGTCTGAATAGGTTACACTGTCGACCCTTCCATCAACATCTACCTCACCCTTCTCAAGAGTTAACCTGTTCACATGAAGCTCTTGACCTCTAATCATAAGTATACCTTGCTCTGTTTGTAATAAAATTTCTCCTGCATCAAATGATAGTACATCATTTACTCCAGAAATGTTTGCACGATTTCTTGAAATCACCTGAATTTTATGTATTCCAATAGATCTTTTTGCAATCATTTTTTCATCCATAAAAAAACCTCCTAATAAATTAAGATTAAACTGGTACAACATGCCATTTATCTTAATATATTAGGAGAATCTATATTTCATACCTAAAAAAACTAAAACCATATAAATAAAACAGTTTAAAAACCTATAGATACTCAAATAACTCGCTTGCTTCATCTTTTCTGGAAGTATCCTTTATCTGTAAAACTTTAACCTTAACCGACTTATTGCCAAAGTTTATCTCTATAACATCTCCAATACTCACATTAGCAGATGCTTTAGCCACCTTATCATTAACAAGAACCCGCCCACTATCACAAGCTTCCCTTGCAACTGTACGCCTCTTTATTAACCTAGACACCTTCAAATACTTATCTAACCTCATATTCCCTACCTTTCTACCCATTGCCACCGATAATTGTGAAACATTTTCTAATCATACCGGAACCTAGTGTAACA
>CAZUDG010000074.1:0-8723 GCA_964618775.1 uncultured Lachnospiraceae bacterium
TGACCAAACTGTGAACTTTTTAAGAAAATATAAGCAACCAGTGTCCCATAAGGATACTGGCTGCATTATATTTAAAAAATTGAGTATTGTGTAACTGTTTGTGTTTCATAGTTACAGCTTGTATTTCATCGTTATAAATAAAGACTTTGATCTAAATACAATTATTTCACAATTTCGAAAAAGCCCATACCCAACTTCTCATCTATGTCTTCCCCACTTATAGATTCATTTTCAAGAAGCATTTCTGAAATCTTATGTAATAATTCAAGTTTATCCTCCATCAATTTCAAGGTTTCCTCATACAGCAAATTCATGTTATCCCTACAAACATCTAACAACTGCTGATCATACCCATCAGCCACGACCTCTACGTTAAATATCCCAACATCAGAATCCATTCCATACTTATTAATATAATCAATCATAAGTGAAGAGGCCTTTTGTATATCATTACTAGCTCCAGTTGTGATTTCGTCTTTTCCAAGGACTAATTCCTCTGCAATTCTTCCACCTAACAAAACCTGAATACTAGCTTTTAATTGTTTTTTACTCTGATACATTGTGTCTGTTGGAATGCTAAGATTAAAACCACCTGCACCATTGACGCTTGGTATAATTGTTATTTTGGATATGTAATGGTCAGGTAATAGTAGTTTTGTAACTAAAGCATGACCAGCTTCATGGTAGGCTGTTATTTTCCGTTCATTTTCGGATATATAGCTATAATCTTGTTTTGGTGCTCCAACTAATACAGTATAAAAGGCTTTATCTATATGGCTTTGATGAATCACATCTTGGTTTTCATTTGCAGCTAATATAGCAGCTTCATTTAATAAATTCTCTAGCATAGCTCCACTAAAGCCAACTGTAGACTTAGATAGGGCATCTAGATCTACATCATCATTTATAGGCTTTCTACTGGAGTAGAGCCTTAATATTTTGCTCCTAGCATTTACATCTGGCAAGCCAATTTCTATTTGTCGATCAAACCTTCCTGGCCTTAGCAAAGCATCATCTAAGGTGTCTAACCTATTTGTTGCTCCTATTACAATAATTCCCTTATTATCATTAAAACCAGACATTTCAGTTAAGAGAGCATTAAGGGTTTGATCCCTTTCATCGTTACTTGCTGAAGTACTTCTAGCTCTTTTCTTGCCAATGGCATCAATTTCATCAATGAAAATTACTGCCTTTTCTTCTTTCTTCGCTTTCTGAAACAACTTTCTAATACGACTAGCCCCCACCCCGACATACATTTGAACAAAATCAGAACCACTAACTGCATAAAATGGTATATCTGCTTCTGATGCAATTGCTTTTGCCATCATTGTTTTGCCAGTCCCAGGTGGCCCATAGAATAATAACCCCTTAGGCATCCTAGCACCAACTATGCGATATCTATCAGGTTCTTTTAAGAAGTTGATAATATCCCAGGTCATAAGCTTAGCCTCAGCATTACCAGCAATATCATTAAATACAATGTCATTTTTTGTTTTTTCATCTTTATTAGAATCCAAAACATTAAAATTTTGACTTCCATTTTTCTTTGCAAACCACATAACAATAGCAGCTACAAGTAAAATTAATGGAATTTGAACAAATCTAGGAAGACCATCTTCTTTATATTCGACAGCCACACCGTTAATTAATAAGTGCTCTATAAAACCATCTGTTTTAGGATTAACAACTCTATATTCTTTATCTTTATTTGTATGTAGAGATGCAGTAAAAAGGTTTTCGTTTTCCTTAAAAGTAACAGAATCAACTTCTTGGTTATCTACAGCCTGGATAAAGGAGGGATAGGATAGCTCTGTAGTATCATTATCTATAAACATAACTGCTGATATGCCAAGTAATAAGATGGCTACAATTATAACAGTTACTAAAACCGACTTTTTCATTCAATAACCCCCATGAATAATGTAAATCAACATGTTTCACACTTATCATATTAGATTATTGATAGAGTTTCTAGTAATTATTACTGGAAACCTTTCTATATTGTGGTAGCTGAATTAAACCAAGTGTACCCACCAAAGTGAACCAAAGTGTGCCTGAACCAAAGTGTGCCTGGCACTGTGAAAAAACTGTGAACAAAAACTGATCCTTCAAGATATTGTAAATAATGAATTATTATGCTATCCTGAAGATTATAAAATAAAATTTTAAGGAGCGATTATAATGGGTTTATTTGATGATATTTATAATGTTTTATTTGGTAAGAACAAGAACAATTTATTGAATACTAAAAAGAAGAAAAAAAGAAAAGATCCTCGTGAAGAGAAGTTCATAAAGTTGCAAAACCTTGTTATGAACAAGCAATCTGACGAGCTATATGCATCTATTAAGGAACTAAATCAAGCTACAAAAACCACAGTTAATAGTTCAACAAAGATAATTGGAGATTGTGTAAGGGATGTTAATATAGCAACCAATCCTGATGTTTATTTTAATAGATTTGAAATGCTTGTAAAACATGTAGCTCTAATGGCTGATTTAGAAGGTTTTTATTCTTTTAGAAAACCACTGCCTTCAGCACAACTAAGACAACTTCTAGGTGATCGTGACAAAGCAGAGATAGCCTTTGTTAATAGGTATTTGTCAGAGGTTAAGAAAGCTGCTGATGATCTTGATACAGAAGAAGCAAAACAAAAAGAATATGATAAGTTTTTTGAAACTATGGCGAAGTTTGAAGGCAGAATGACTGCTAATGGCATAGAATATGTGGAAGATCTAAAGGCCACTATAAAAACCATCATATAGGAGCTAAGAGAAAAACTACAAAAAAACCACTCTATAGAAACAAACAAGAGGAGCCAACATGATAGAATTAATTAATGTGACAAAGAAATATGGGAAATTACTAGCCAATGATAATATCAGTTTTACTGTAGAACCGGGAGAAATATCGATTTTAGCTGGCCCAAATGGTGCAGGTAAGTCAACCCTTATAAAAAGTATTGCTGGACTTTTGAGGTTTCAAGGTAAAATATTAGTTAATGGCTGGGAAAACAAGTCTATTGAAGCTAAGAAATCCCTTGGATATATACCTGAGGCACCGGTTTTATATGATATGTTAACCACCTGGGAGCACGTGGAGTTTATAGCAAGAGCATATTCTTTAAATGATTGGGAGGATTATGCTAATACTTTGTTTGAACGTTTTGAGTTAGTTGACAAGAAAGATAAACTAGGTAATGAGCTTTCCAAAGGAATGCAACAAAAAATTAGCATATGTTGTGCCTTGCTACCAAAACCCAAAGTTGTCTTGTTAGATGAACCATTTGTGGGACTAGACCCTCATGCTATTAAAGAATTAAAAAAGATGATAGTTGAGTTAAAAGAAGAGAGAGTTGCTATATTGATTTCCACCCATATGCTTGATAGTGTTACTGATTATTGGGATAGTACTAATATATTGGTAAAGGGTAAAATTGCTGCAAGCAGAACAAGAGAAGATATACATGGTAGCGATGAAGATTTAGAAGAGTTGTTTTTTGAAGTTACCGAAAACACCAACAATTCTGTAGTTGGAGGGTGAAGATGAAAGCACTTATTTATCTATTAATAACTTCAATAAAAAACAGAATACTAAACTTAAAGAAGAAACCAGCTATGCTAGTGCTTTACATAGTCATTGCTGCATATTTTATTTTTCTTTTTGTAATCATGTCAGGTGCTAATATAGACTCACAAGAAGAGATTATATTTGCTGATATTAGAATGCTTTATTTGATATTGGCAGGTCTGGCAATGATATTTACTTATTCAAGTGCTTTAGGTGGGCTCTCAAAAGGTTCAACCTTGTTTAACATGGCTGATGTGGGGCTGCTTTTTGTATCTCCTGTTTCTTCAATAAAAATATTGTTTTACGGATTAGTAAAGACAATGGGGACTACGCTTATAACCTCTGTGTTTATATTATTTCAACTTGGCAATGTAAAAGCTAACTTTGATGTAAATAATGTTCTTCTTGTATCATTGTTTCTTCTATATTTTACAATTGTATTTTTTACTCATATTTTATCCATGGCCACTTACATCTATACAAATGCTAGTAGTAGGCGAAAAACCTATATAAAAGCCACTTTGCTTGTATTTGGACTTTTAATACTTGTTGTAGCATTTTATCAGTATAACATTTCAGATGAAAATATTTTAAACGCCTTGTATCAAACTATGGATAATAAAGTGTTTCAGTTTATACCTATTGTTGGCTGGTCAGTAATGTTATTTGCTTCTATTGTTGAAGCTAATTTGCTTTGGACTATAATATCAATTATCTTGTTTTTAATTAGTAGTTTTGGAATGATATATTTGTTTACCAAGAATCAAGGAGATTATTATGAAGATGTTCTAGTAAGTACTGAACATGTTTATGATACCATGCAGAAGGCTAAAGAAGGTAAGACAAGTCTTTATATGAACAAGAAAGCAGTTAATAAAGACAAAGCCTTTCGAGGTGGTAAAGGTCCATCAACTCTATTTTTTAAAGATTTATTAGAGAGAAGCAGAACCAATAAGATCCCTTTTATGAGTACATATACAATAATAGTCACAGTTGCAGCAGGAATATTTGTGTACTTTGTGGATGATAGCTTTTCAGGTTATATTGTGCTAGGAATCTTAGTTTATATGCAACTGTTCACAGTATCACTGGGGCCTTTGGCACAGGAACTGCGTAAACCATACATTTATCTAATGCCAGGCAAATCATTAAATAAATTAATTTATGCATCTTTATCTAGTCTAATTAAACCAGCTATTGATGCTGTTATTATATTTGCAGTTGTAAGTGCAGTTGGTAGGATATCAATATTTCTTAATATGTTTCTAGCTTTAGCATATGCAGCATCATCAGCTCTATTTGTAAGTTATACTATACTTATGCAAAGAATTTTTGGTGCTCAGCCTAATAAAATTGTGCAAGGAATAGTAGGTGTATTTATTTTTATGTTCTTATTAATGCCGGGAGTTATAATGAGCATAATGGCGATATCGTTTTTACCAGCTAGTTTTGAGTTTTTAGGAACTCTACCATTTACACTTACTTGTATAGTGTTTTCAGTTATTGTATTTATTGTATGTGGCAATTTAATTGAGAAATCGGAAATGAATACTGGGGTTTAATTAGACATGGGGATTTTTCATTTGACCGGTTTTGAGATATTTGAGATAGATGAAAAGAAATTATCAATATTAATAGTCAAAGATCATGTCATCTTGACTGATTCTAGCAAGAGAAGGAGTAAGAACCATGAAAATGATAAAAATGTCAGAAAACTTATCACTATCATCAATTATTCAAGGATTTTGGAGATTAGGTGACTGGAAATTTTCAATTGATGGACTAGTGAATTTTATGAATGGATGTATTGACAGAGGGGTTACAACATTTGATACAGCGGAGGTTTATTCTAATAACTTATGTGAAAAGATGATGGGTGATGCTTTTGCAAAAGATAAGTCTATTAGAAACAAAATACAGCTTGTGTCTAAAACAGGAATATTTAAAGAGGAAATAAATGGTGAAACATTTACCTATTATAATACGACCTATGATAGAGTCATTAAGTCCTGTAAAGAGAGCCTGGAACGGCTTAAGGTAGACTATCTTGATTTGTATTTAATTCATAGGGAAGACCCATGTTTTGATCCCTGGGAAACGGCTAGAGCACTGAAATATCTAAAAGGTGAAGGTCTAGTAAAAGAAGTAGGAGTATCTAATTTTGATCCATTTAAATTTGATGCCCTTAATAGAGCCATGGATGGGGAACTTGTGACCAATCAGATAGAATGGAGTCCATTATGTTTTGAGCATTTTGATAGTGGCATGATGGATTATTTAGTATCTCATAAGATTCATCCAATGATATGGTCTCCTTTAGCAGGAGGAAGCTTATTTAATCCAGATAATGAGGTCGCTAGTAAGACCATGGACAAAATAAGAGAAATCGCAATAAGACATGGTGAAGAGCCTGAAACTATAGTATATGCATGGCTAATGTACCATCCTGTAGGAGCAATGCCTATTTCAGGTAGTAGTAAGCTTGAAAGATTAGACTTGGCATCTAAGGCTGAAAATGTAAAATTTGACCATCATGAGTGGTATGAAATATATGCTGCAAGTGGCCAACAGACAATAAGGTAATGGTAGATAAAGATTTAGAGGAGGCAAAATTTGTCAGTTTTAGTTAGAAGGAATACTGGATGGCAAGGCAGTGCATCAAAAATTCAAATACAAATTAATGGAGAAAAGATTGATAGTGTAGGAGATAATCAAGAGGTAAATGTTAGGCTTCCAGATGGTAAAGCACAGCTAAATGTAACTCAATTTGGAGTTAAGAGCAATGAAATAGAGATTGAGGATGGGGATATAATAGATATAACAGTTACAAGGTGGCACCGCATGAGTTTCCCTATCCAGGTAATTGCAATGTTTTTTTTAATTATATCTCCAAATTTTGAATACAAAACATCCCTAATCTTTTTTATTGGAATCTTATATATTATTAGCTTGGTGTTTTTAGAAGGATTTTCTTTAGACAAGGAAAATAATCAAAAATAGCCAAGGGACACGGCCTTTGTTGGTTAGTGGCATGTAAAAGGAGGCAAAATAATGAAAGAAATTATTATTACAAACTTCACAGATCCTGTGTGTGTCTGGTGCTGGGCAACTGAGCCTGTATTTAGAGCACTAGAAACCCATTATCCAGGTAAAATAGAATTCCGCTATATTACGGGTGGCCTAGTAGATAATATAGATAATTTCTCTGACCCAGGCAATGATATAAATGCTGGCTCAGATGGGGCCAATGCACAGATTATGTCTCATTGGCTAGAATCAGCAGACCGCCATGGTATGCCAATAAAATCAGAAGGATTTAATCTTTTTTCTAAAGAATACCCTTCTACCTATCCACAAAATATCGCATATAAGGCTGCTCAGATTGTAGATGTTGATAAGGCAGATTCATATTTGCGAAGAATTCGTGAAGCTACTTATACAGAGGGAAAAGTTACAAGCAATCTCGATGTACAGATAGAGCTAGCAAAAGATGTGGGAATTGACACAGAAGCTTTGCTCAAAGTTATAAATAATGGCCAAGCTGAGAAAAAGTTTAAAGCAGATCTTGGGATTACTTATTCTACGGGCGTCAATTCGTTTCCAAGTTTCTTGGTGAAATCTGCCCAAGCAAGGCAGGTACTTGTAAGGGGGTTTAATACTTTTGAAGATTTTAAAGAAATCATTAGTCATTTGACAGATGGGGCCCTTGTTGCAGAGAAAGTTACTCCATCTTTTGAGACACTTTCTGAACTTATGTACAAACATCCTAAGCTTGCTTTAGAAGAAGTTCGCCAGGCTTTTGATTTTGATTCACAAAGTGATGCAGAAGAATGGTTAGAACCCTTTATTAAGGATGGTAGCCTTGTTAAAGAAGAAGCTGGGACAAGTTACTTTATTAAAATAGCAACTTAGATACATGCTAAGTGGGATAATCACAATTATTTGTAATAATGATGATGTAATAATCGAAGTGAAGATATATTGTATTGAAGATATCTTTCAATGAATATATATTGCAATTTAAAAAAATAAGGGGATGACATACTACAAGATGTAGTTTGTTCTGCAATGATAAAAGATGAAAAACAATTACAGCAATATTGTGCTATTAAGCGATTTGGATGGGACTTTATTAAATTCCAAAAGGGAAATATCAAAAGAAAACAGGGATGCATTATCATACTTTGTTAATAACCAGGGCAAATTTGCAGTGGCTACAGGCAGAAGTCGTGAGAGTGCAGTTAAGTTCCTTGACGGAATACCTATAAATGCTCCATCTATAACATTAAATGGTGGAATGTTATATGATTTTACCTCTGGGCAAACCCTGGTAATTCAAGAATTATCCAAATCGCATTTAATTGATTATTTAAATAATGTGTTACTTGAGATACCCTCTGTTAGAATTTATATCTATTCTACTTATTTGTGCTACCTAGTGTCAGGCAAAGATTATGTGGATTCTTCAGAAAAAGAAAGATTTAAACCTCTAGCTTCAAGTTTGATAGAAGATATCCTAGACGAGCCATGGATAAAAATTCTCTTCAATGGAAATGATCATGAATTAGAGCTGGTTGAAAGTTTGATGCATAAAAACAATATTACAAATGAAATTAACTGGGTGAAGTCTGGAAGTACCCATTTTGAAATACTTCCTAAAGGTATATCAAAGGGAAGCATGATCCCTGTAATACGGGAATATGTGGGAACAGACTCTATAATATATGCAGTGGGTGATCATAATAATGATATTGAACTCATTGAAGCTGCAGATGTGGGCATAGCAACAAGCAATGCAACAAAAGAGCTTAAAGAGCATGCTGATATTGTTACTCTAAGTAATGAAGACAATGGTATAGCCCATGTAATTTATAATTTGATTAAGTAATTAGTTAAGATTTATGTTAAAGTAGAGTTATTGTAAAATTCAAGGAATAATCATTATATAGTAGTTCTAAGTATAAAAAACCATATTTAAAGATATGGTTTTTGAATGTTTTATAATAGTAACTACAAATTTAATATATTTTTTATATAGATTGCATGCAAGGAAAGGAAGTTACATGAAAGAAAAAAACAAAAAAGTTATTTTAAGAATATTAGTTTACATACTCGGTTTATTTGTCTTAGCAATGGGGATTACAACAGCAATTAA
>CAZUDG010000075.1:0-8463 GCA_964618775.1 uncultured Lachnospiraceae bacterium
AGTTGCAATTCTTCTCGATTTAGTTAGCTCTGAATTCTTGCGAATTGCCATAAAACGAAGCAAAACTTGAGGCATACCAAAATATCCAAGTCCCCATGACATAGTTGATATTACTACTAAAAAACCATATCCTCTTGCTTCAGCAAATAGTGGAAGACCACTGCTTGATACTTGTTGAACACTATCATTAACCTCTGGAGAAGCTGTCATGAAGAATTCCAAAAATCCAGGGAAGTTCTTGATGTTGTCAGCAACACCACTTGGTCCACCTGCTACTGTGGTAGATACTCCTAAAACCGCAACAAGCACTACTATCATAACTATCCCCTGCATGGTATCTGAAACACTTTCTGCAAGAAATCCCCCAAGAAATGTATAAACAACTACAAATATTGCACCAACTACCATCATTGATTGATAAGAATATCCAAATAATTGATTAAACAACTTTCCAACAGTAACAAAGCAAGAAGCCGCATAAACTGTAAAAAACACTAAGATAAATACTGCCGCTATTGACATTATGTACTTCTTATTCTCTTTAAAGCGATTAGAAAAATAATCAGGTAAAGTAATCGAGTTGTTGATTACTGAATAACCATGTAGTCTTTTTGCAACAAGTTTCCAGTTAATATAGGTTCCAGCAAGCAGTCCTATAGCAGTCCAAAAGGCATCTGCCATCCCACTCCAATATGCTATACCTGGTAAACCCATAAGCAACCATCCACTCATGTCAGAAGCTTCTGCACTCATTGCTGTAACCCATGGCCCAAGACTTCTACCACCAATAAAATAATTCTCAGAACTCTCATTAGCACGCTTTGCATAATACAAACCAATACCAATAACTACTGCCATATATAAAACCATGACAATAAATATCTCCATAGTAGACCTATCCATAATTACCCTCCAAAGATCTTTTTCGTTTTTATTATATAGTCTTAATTATCTAAGTAGAATTATACTTAATAACTAATGAGAATTCAATTGATTTTGCGAAATAATACGCTAATTTGATAAAGTGTGTCTTTTAGCGGGTAACTATTTTTGGTACCTGGTACCATCAAAAATGCCACAACCCCTGTTACCAAGTGGGTTGTGGCGCCTTCACATTTGGTACCTGGTACCTTATAAAGGTACCTTATAGGCATACCTTTCTAGTTCTTTTCAAACCTAAAAACATTCCAAGATGCCTTAGGCAATTTAACATTCATAAAACCATCTTCTAATAACTTTGTATCTTTTTGTCTTGGAACTACATTATGGGGATTTTTAGAGGTGTTTCTAGCTTTAAGATCAAAACCTTCTAATGATGTATATCCTATACATTCTTTTACATCCATGGTTCTCAAATCACATTGCAAGTCAATATCATCATCTAAGCTTCTATTCAAAACAAACAGCGTAACTTCATTCTTTTCATGGTTTACAACTGATACAGCATCAAGCATTGGTACATCAGTAAATTCTTTGCAATCATATTTGGGAGATTCTATATTTACTTTTATTGCTTCGCCTCTTCCATGCAAAGATGCCTGTAAAAAAGGATAGTAAATGGTTTGTGCCCAAGCATTGCCTCCTATATCTGTCATGATTGGTGCAATTACATTAACTAATTGAGCCAAACATGCCATACGTACCCTATCAGAATTCTTAATTAAGGTAATTAATAAGCCGCCTACTAACAATGCATCTTCAAAGTTATAAACATCTTCTAGTCTTGGTGGAGCCTTTATCCATCGCTCCATCTCCTTGTCTTGTTCGATAGAATGATACCATATATTCCACTCATCAAAGGATAAATACATTCGCTTTTTGGAGCGTTTTTTTGCTTTTATATAATCACAAATAGCAACTACAGATTTTATAAAATCATCCATTTCCATTCCTTTAGCTAAATATGAGGCAGCATCATTATCAGGGTTACCATAATAACTATGCAAGGAAATGTAATCTACCTGGTCATATGTTTCTTCTAATACAGTAGCTTCCCACTGTGCGAATGTATCCATAGCCATATAAGAGCTTCCACAAGCAACAAGTTCTATTGATGGATCAACCCATTTCATCATTTTGGCTGCTTCACTTGCAACTCTACCATATTCGTATGCTGTTTTTTGCCCCATTTGCCAAGGACCATCCATCTCATTACCAAGACACCAAGTCTTTATATTATACGGTTTTTTTACACCATGCTTACGCCTTAAATCACTCCAATAACTACCTTTTTCGTGATTACAGTATTCAACTAAATTACGGGCAGCATCTGGGCCTCTAGTACCAAGATTAACAGCTAACATCATCTGGGAGTCCACTTCATCTAACCAAGTAGCAAACTCATTAAGTCCTATTTCATTGGTTTCTGTAGTAAACCACGCTAAATCTAACCTTGTAGGTCGTCCTTCCCTTGGTCCAACACCATCTTCCCAGTTATAGCCAGAAACAAAGTTGCCCCCTGGATAGCGAATAATAGGAACATTTAGTCTTTTAACTAAATCTATAACATCAGTACGAAAGCCATTCTTATTAGCCAAGGGATGGCTGGGTTCATATATTCCATCATAAACAGCTCTTCCCAAATGCTCAATAAATGAACCATATAAACGATCGTCTATTTGAGATATGTGGTTTAATCTATCAACAGTCATATTCGCCTTTTTCATATATAGTCCCTTTCTTCTACACTATTTTTACACAAACTAACAGTTCTTGTCTTTAATACCCCACCTAATCAAACTTCTAGTTTCTCTACTACAATATCTTAATCCAAACTGCCATTTCCCCTGTTTCGCGATTCCCCCAATTAGAATACGGAACGAGGGTAAGTTCTATATCCTCTATAGAAACCTCTTCTTTAGAATAAAGCGCATCAGTTTCCCATTCTTCTTCATTCATCCTTTTTCCTTGTGCTTTTATTGTTAAAACTCCACCTAAAATATCATCTCTATATTCTTCAATCAAGGGTTTAGTATTATCAACGAAAATGTTAGATAGATTTTCTCCATTATCAACTTCTTCTAGACAATATACTAGAGGACCTTTTACAACAGCAGCCTTGCCTGCATTCTCTCTGACTTTAGGATTTGCATATACGAAATGTGCTGGCATATCAAATGTAAGATTAATAGCTTGATTATCCCATGTTTCTTCAAGCAGAGCATATCCTTTTTCTATATTAAGATTAATTTTCTTTGAATCTATTGTAATTACTGGATTTTCGGCATAATCTGGGATCCGAAGATATAACTTTCCTTTTACCTTTTCTTTTGCTTTAACTTTTACTTCAAAATCCTGGTCAAATGGAAAATCAGTATTTACTTCTAGTTCAATAGGAACACCATTAAATTCACTATTAAAACTTCCACCTATATATAAATTAAACCATAAACTTGTCTTTCCTGTAAAGTAAGCATACTCGCCTAAAGAAGCAAGTGTCCTAGTAATATTTGGTGGACAGCAAGCACATCCAAACCATTTTTGTCGAACAGGTTTTACATGGGACATTGAGGTGTTTTCCAAACAATTACCTGGCCACACTTCTAGAGGATTCACATAAAAGAAACTTCTACCGTCCATTGCTATTCCTGCTAAAACAGTGTTAATTAATGCTCTCTCCATAGTATCAACATACTTAGCATCCCCTGTTATTTGCACCATTCTTCTAGAAAACATAGCTAAACCTATAGATGCACAGCTTTCAGAATAGTTTCTATCATTAGGTAAATCGTAATCTGTAGTAAATCTTTCGTTGATTCCTGAGCTTCCAATACTACCAGTTATGTACATTCTTTTCTTTACAATATTATTATATAAAATTTCACAAGCATCCATTAATATTTGATCTTGATATTCATATGCGATGTCTGCCATTGCAGAATACAAATAAGTTGCCCTAACTGCGTGACCTTCTGCTGTTTTTTGTTCTCTTACTGGCTTATGAGCCTGAGAATATTCTGGAAAGAACTGGTTTGCATCGTTAAAATTATCTATATAATCTTCCCTTTCATGTTCGCGAATAAGATAATTTGGTTCGGTTCCCCTTCTATCAATAAAGTCCTTAGCCATATCAAGATAGGACCCTTTTCCTGTAACCTTATACATTTTAACTAAGGCTAGTTCAATTTCTTCATGGCCTGGAACAGCGTTCTCATAAGGAGGTGTATGGAAAACTTCACATATTAAGTCTGCATTTTTCTCCATAATCTTTAAGAACTTGTCTTTCCCTGTTACTTCATAATATGCAACAGCAGCCTCCATAAAATGTCCTGAAGTATAGAGTTCATGGCCTTCTCTTAAATTAGAGAACCTCTTATCTGGCATTAAAATTGAAAAATGAGTATTTAAATACCCATCCTCTTCTTGTGCCATACCTATTAATTCAATGACTTCATCTGCAATATTCTCTAATTCATCATTGCCTTCATAAGATAAAGAGTATGCTACAGCCTCTAACCATTTGGCAAGATCAGAATCTTGAAATGTAAATCCATGAAATGTTCCCTCAATTAAACCCGCTGCTACTTTAAGGTTCTCAATGGAATGACTAGGTTCTGCATCTTCAACTCTATCATTTAGGGCTTCCCACTGATAAGGTATAATCTCTTTTGTAACTAGCTTAGTGTACTTGGACCAAAATTCATCTTCTATTTTCACATTTTTAAGCGGTATTAATTGTAGCTTTTCTTTCCTCATGTTCTCCTCCTGTAGTCATTAAATAATAGGTACAGTTAAAAACCTGATATTTATTTTGTAATAGGTGCCGTTGAATGCCTGATATTTATTTTACAAGGAAGCATAACTTGAGATAGTTTATCATCTCCATTATTAATTTTATCCAATAACAGTTCTATAGCTGTATATCCCAGTTCTTTTAGAGGCAAACTCATTGTAGTAAGAGTTGGTTCTAAATACCTGGAAATATCTCTATTATCAAATCCTACAATTGATATATCTTCAGGAATTCTTAGTCCTGCTTTTATTATTGCACTATAGCAGCCTGATGCCATAATATCGTTTAAGGCAAATATTGCACTTGGCCTTTTATTCAAGTTTAATAATTCAATTGTTTTGTCATAACCAGACTTAAACTCCCAATCACCATATTTAACATATTCCTTGGGGATTTTGATACCATGTTCTTCTAGGACAGCATGGATTCCTTTTAATCTAGTCTGTGTTGGGTAAGAATCAGGATAACCACATATGATTCCTATATCTTTATGATCTAAACGTATCAAATGTTCAGCCATTATCCTTGCACTTGCATAATCATCATATGTAACATAACTTTCCCCTTCTGGAGGGTAGGAATAAGCGTAAACAATTGGAACACCAATTTTATCAATTAATTGTCCAAGCATTCTATCATGCATGCTGACATATACAATACCAGACACCATGGACTGTTGAAGAAGGTTTACACCCTCATTAATTTTATTCTTATAATCTACGATTTTCTCATAATTGGGCCAGATTTTTTCGTACAAATGCAGATCATGCATTAGCATTTGATACTTAGCTTCTTCTAAACCCTCACTTATACCGTTAAGAATTTCAGGAGTAGGAAAAACCCTAATATCTTCTGTAATTACACCTATTGTAGTAGTTTTTCCTTTTCTTAAAGTCTGTGCAACTGTATTTGGGGAATAATTAAGTTCCTCTATTGCTTGTTTTACCTTTTTTGTTGTTTCAGGACTTAGCTTCTTTGTTCCATTAATTACATAGGAAACTGTGGTAGGTGAAACACCTGCCAATTTTGCTATTTCATACATTGTCACCATGTTATTCATTCCTTTATTTTAAGATTTATATATATTGGGTTTCTTTTTACAACCGAATAAATTCAGTATTGGTTATTGCTTTTACAGGGCAACAAATTCATGATGAATTATTTCTCTTTATAATTCAACATACTCAGGATAGATTTTCTCTTTTTCCCCATTATTTTCTAGCCATAAATACTTATCTTGTTCAGAAACTTTTCCTTTTACAAATACTTTTGTACATTTGCCTTTTATTAATTCAATTTTATCGATTGTATAGCTATTACTACTGCGTATTATGCTTATATTCCATGGTTTTAAGTTATAACTAGATGGATAAGCACTGTATGAATGGATAAGGTAGCCATCATTTATATTCTCAATTTCACCACCTACTGCATAGGGATTATCTTTTGTTCCTGCTACATAGCATTTTTGTCCAAAACTTTGAAGATAGATAACAAGATCAACTCCATTATCCCAGTCATCTCCTTGCAAATTAAGCCTTCTAACGAAGTCATCATTTTCAAAGATTTGCTGTCCAAAGCGGTTATGAGAACAAGGCTCATAATTCAAATTAGGAGCTGTAATACAATAGGTTGAAACTCCCTCACCTTCTATTAATGTACGCCTTGCTGACCTTACTGTCCAGTCATAATTATAAAACATTGGCATCATTGAACGGTAAGAAAGAGTTAGGTAATCTTCATCTCCCCCTGATTCATAAGCTTGTAACATTGCTTTTGCCACATTGGCTGCCCATAAATTATGGTACATAGGGGCTTGTGCTTCCCACCATCTATCAGGTGCAAAACAGCGATAATCATTAGAATAAGCAACGTTTGGCTTTAATAATTTTGCTGCCTCTAACCCTGCATCATTTTCATTTAAGGTTAAAAGGCTTCCTGTACTCATTGCTATTCCTGCATTATCAAAACATATCTCAGTTACCATACTTTTACCAGAATATACTATGTCTTTTTGCTTTTTACCATAAGCATCAAGGAGAGATTTTATTTCTATCACTTCTTCTTCAAATCCCAAATCTGCATAACGTGCTATTAAGTCATCCATATCCCAGTGGCAGGTCATTGCAAGATCAGTTTCCTCTAATTCTCTTTTGTTTTTTTCAGGTGTTCTTTGGATCCTATATTTTAGTAGCCTTGCTGCCATTTGTATATAGTAACTTGCCTTATTAAGAGTTAACAAATCATCTGAAAATGTTCCTAATAAATAAAATTGTAGAATAATATATTCAATATCATACATTCTTATAAACTTATTAGAACCACTTCCATGCTTTCTCTTTGGATCTAAATTTTCATCAAACCAATTAGGGATAATGTAGTTTACTGTGTTTAATTCAACCTGCTTTATCTCATCTTTGTTGGGATTTGCCGATAGGCTATTCTTAATTAATAAAAATGATCCCTTACCACAAGATTCACCTTGTGGTGATACAGAGCGATAACCATAATAATCAGGATCTTCTGGGTCTGAAATGAAGCTATGTGTATAAATATAGTTGCTGATTTTTTCAATATAATCTTTCAAACTAGAATACACTGGAAAGATAAGGCTATAAAATTGACCATCTTCAAACTCAAGGACTATTTTGCGTTCACCTGGTTGCCAAAATGGTCCTATACTTACTTCTGTTTCATTCTTAGTTATGTTGCCATCATCACACATAACTTCTGCTTCTATCTCAATCCTATCACTATTAGATGGAATATAATAAGATCTATATTTGATAGGTTTTCCACCATGAACCATTAATTTAGTTTTTTCACCTACTAAGGTGTATGGTGGGAAATCTACATAATTAGTTCCAAGAGATAGTAATTTCTCCTTAACCATACCAAGACCACAACTTCTTATTTCAAATTCTTCACTTATTTTTTGACCTGGTATAAGTACTAGTTCTTTGTACAAATCTTTATATTGCCAGTCTGTTAACTGATTATCTTCGTCTAATGGATTCCAGCATAAAGCAGCATTATATAAGACTATGCCACTTAGAGAAGGTGCTGTTTGTTTGAAAAATAAATTCTCATAAGAACAAGCAGAACCAACTGATCTCATTCCACCAGTGGTATTCCTTACAATATAATCTGGTCCCCTACCACTGCGTTTTTTACAAATCATAAAAGGCGTGGAAACTTCCAAGGAAGGTACCATGGACCAAGATTCAGTTAGGTTTTTTTCTAGTATAGTGCCATATATGTATGCTATAGGGATCCAGTGGGCAAGCTTTGTAAATCTAATATCATTTTCTGAAATATTCTTAACAGAAGCTGTCCATTTCAAACCATCATCAAGGAGACTATAGTGGTAAGAAAATTCTAAACCTGATGCTCTTTTAACAAATGTAATATTCTCATCATCTATCATTTGCTGGTATATTGGAAGTCTACCGGTTTCTTGAAATTTTGTCTCTTGAATTTCTGTATCTTGTAATTTTATTTCTTGTAATTCTACCCCTTGTAACTCTATCTCTTGTATCTCTGCTTCGTCATCATCTTTTAACTCAAACAAAGTTGAGCCAAGCAAACGATATCTTTGTTCGTCAAAGCCTTCATGTTCTAAGACTTTGGTGGATATTAAGAAATTCCCACCCTCTAAATCATTCTTATCATATAATCCTTCTATCATGCCTGTATCACTATTAGCAATTAATTTATAATTTTTATTTTCC
>CAZUDG010000076.1:0-8350 GCA_964618775.1 uncultured Lachnospiraceae bacterium
TATAATAATGTTTTAATATTTCTTCATACCCTATACCTAAGTCTGCCATAGCCTTGGCACCATTTTGACTCATTCCAACACCATGCCCATAACCACCACCATTAACTGCTATACCAGATTCTATTTTATCCACTACAAAGAAAGCACTCGGTAACATAGCCTGAGACACCTCACTCCCATCTTTGCGAACTATAGTTTGATTCCCAGATGATAGAAGGGTTCGGATGTTATATTCTCCAATAACCTTTACTGTTCTATCTGAACCAATAAGTTTTATTTCCGTAAGAATTCCACTTTTTTCTCTTGTCATAATTTGCACGTCTTGCAAGGTCCCAATACCCTCTATAGGTTTACTTTCAAAAACTTGCTCTCCAGTTTCATTGCTTGCCTGGGTTTGAATATATTCTGGGTTCGCACTATATCTGGCTGCTATTTTAGAATTAATGTTATTGGTTAATTCATTGTAGTTTAGAGTCGTTTTCCACCTATACCAAGCAAACTCACTATCATATGTTGGCTTGGATGAGTTAAGTATAAATTCCCTAAATGATTCTTCATTGGAAAAATCTATTTCACTATCAGTAGCGGATACTTCCACACCCTCTTCTGACCTTACCATTTGTATCTTTCCTGTTAGATACTGAGCATCTCCAGTCCAAACTTCTCCTACTGATGCAGTATGACCACTAGATGTTGAGAAATAATATGCATTAATTACCAGGTCCTCATAAGTCATAACCTTGCCATAAGTATCTTTTACAGCAAGAATAGTTTCTTCATTTTCTTCAATATTATTATAGACTTGATATGATACACTATCGTCTACATGAGCCCCATATTCTTTTAAACTATTATCCAACAAATGATTATAGGCATAGCTTCTAGCACATATTGCTTGGCTTTTTAATGCTTCTATTCCATAGGAAGAAGGCATTTCACTAGGGACTACAGCATACAAGTATTCTTCTAAGGGTACTTCATTAACAACAAGTAGACCATTTTCAGATGGAGCAATTTCCATATGCCCACGATATTCCGGATTCCCATTTGAGCGTTCAATAGATAACAATTGGATTTTCCCATTTTCTGAAGAAGTTTTTACAGTAAGCCTTCCTTCAGATAAGATATCATCTCCGATTTTTACAGTAATTACAGTCCCTGCAGGATGAGTTAAGGTTTCCTCTCCTGATGTCACAGAGAATTCACTCTTACTTGTAAATGAAACTTCATTATGATAGTAATCACTGAACTGGTTAGTCTTTAATAGCACTCGAATATTTTCGGCTTTTATTTCCTCTTTGATAAGGGCTGCTACAATTTTGCCTTCAGCAACTATAAAATCCGTAGTTTCATATCCAACTAAAATACTATTGGTTAGCTCTTGGGCTAATTCACCATAAATTTTATATATTTTATAATTTTCATCAAGGGGTATTTGTCCATAACCTTCTATCTCTATATACTCTTTATCAGTAACCAAAACCTTACCGTCAATTCTATCTGGTTTAACCCTTATACCTATAATCTCACCATTTTGAATTATCAGATCTCCTACAAGACCATGTATATCCTCTGATAAGTTTGATTTTGTAGTAAAATTCTTTGTCACTTCATGTACAAAGGAAGAAACTGCCTGACCAGATCCTTCTGTTATCCACACATTGTGCAATATGGTTTCCTCATCCAAAACTTCTTTTATATATATTAACTGATCATCAATTACAAGACCTCTAACTTTCTGATTTATGAGGTCATTAATCTTAAATTTATTATATTTGTTTTCTTCTTGACCATTGTCCCTATCTTTATACTCTTGATTCTTCTCATTCCCCGAGCTGTCTTTTTGCGCTTTGCTTTCATTGTTTTTATAAGGATTGTTTTTATCAAGATTATTTTCTAAGATTAATTCTCCATTTGCATAAAACTGCCCATAATTTAGGGAATCATCAAAGTCAATATTACCTAGATTGGTGGACATGGTGTTTTTATCTGTGTCACCTTTATATTTGTCAGGTATACCAACAATAAAAAAATCTTTTTCCTCAATTTCTATTGTTTCAGATGGCAGCAAAGTAATAGTTTTTTCATATAGCTCTAAGAACTCTCTTACTAATACAGCCTTATTAGCCTTCTCACCTTTTACCTCAAATGTTAGTTTTTCAAAAATATCCTCTATATTGATTTCATATTTATCCTTAATAGCAGAAACAATATAAGAAAGGTCACCAAATAAAAGGAAGTCACTGTTTTCCCCTAAAGACACTAGATTTTTTGAATCTTTTGGATCTTCTGAATCTTCCAAATCTTTTAGATCCTCTTCTTCATTTTCTATATTAATAGTTTCTAATAAATATTTAACCTCTTTATTAGTAATCATTTCACCTTCACGCTCTATAACTTTGTCTCCATGTTTTTTCGTATACTTATTAGCCACATTAGAAGTAAATATCAAAAAAAGCGATAGGACCAAAAGACCTAGTATTATTAGTTTTGTTTTTAATGTAAACTTTCTCATTAATATTCCTCCCTATCATAGCTTGTCTATATTAAATTATATACAAACTATGCAAGAATATGACCTTTAATTTTCTGCTAGGCTGATAATATGGAATAATTAAGGGATCTCTCAACTTTCTAAAATCCAGATATATTCATGTATCTAGATTGTTAGAAAATTGAAAGATCCCCTCTTTATATTATTAATTACTATATTGCTTTTTATTTGTCATTTCTATTTGTGTTTATCCTAACACATCTTCCATACTATAAAGTCCTGGCTTTTGATTTGGCAAAAACAGACCAGCTTGAATCGCTCCCTTGGCGAAAACATTTCTAGAATAAGCTGTATGTCTAAGCTCTATAACTTCATCTGTACCTGCAAAAATCACATCATGCTCACCAACTATTGAACCACCTCTTACTGCAGATATTCCAATTTCCTTCTTATCTCTCTTTTGCCTTTTCTTAGATCTATCATACTCATAATGGTATGCATTATCTAAGGTCTCATTAATAGCATCTGCTAGTAGTAAAGCAGTACCAGATGGAGAGTCTACCTTTTGGTTATGGTGTTTGTCGATGATTTCTATGTCATAACCTGCTTCTGCCAATGACATAGCTGCCATCTTAACTAATTTAATTAGCATGTTAATTCCAAGAGACATATTGGCGGCCTGAAGTACAGCCATCTCCTTCGACAGGTCCTTAACCATTTGATTTTGCTCTTCTGATAAACCTGTAGTAGATAAAACAAGAGCCACCTTGTTAGACTTAGCATATTCAAACTCTTCTTCAATGCCACTCGGAGAAGAAAAATCTATAATTACATCTGCTTCTACATCACAATCATTAAATGATGAAAACACTGGATAATCATTCAGCTTTTGTCCATTTATATCTATACCTGCAACTATCTTAGCCTTAGCAGTTCCACCAGCTTCCTCTGCCTCATTCTTTTCATCAAGCAAAATCTGAGTTATAGACTGACCCATTCTTCCATTACAGCCTCTAAGTATAATTCTAGTCATATCAATCTCCTTCAACTACTACACTACTTAGTTAAGATTCCACATTTGATTAATTCTTCCTTTAGAAATTCAACATTCTGAGGTTCCATATCAGTTAGTGGCATTCGAAGTCCGCCAACTTCCATACCCATCAAATTCAAAGCAGCCTTAACAGGGATTGGATTAACCTCTTTAAATATAGCATTTATTGCTGGTAAATATTTTAATTGAAGATCACTACTTCCTTTAACATCTCCTTCAAAATACTTTACTACCATATCATGAGTTTCTTTAGGGATAATATTAGCAACTACTGATATTACACCTACACCACCTAGAGAAAGTAAAGGAACTATCTGATCATCGTTACCTGAGTATAAATCAATTTCTCCATTAGTTAGTTGCATAATCTCTGCAACTTGACCTATGTTGCCACTAGCTTCTTTTATGCCTACTACATTCTCTACTTCTTTGACTATTGTTGCTACAGTCTGTGGTAGCATATTACAACCTGTTCTACTTGGTACGTTATACATTATTATAGGAATGTTAACGGCATTGCCTATCTCTGCATAGTGAGCCACTAGTCCCTTTTGTGTAGCCTTATTATAATATGGAGTTACAACTAATAGTCCGTCTGATCCTACTGCCTCTGCTTCTTTAGATAAATATACTGCTGTTCTGGTACAATTTGACCCTGTACCTGCTATTACTGGTACTCTTTTATTAACCTTTTCCACTGAATATCTTATACACTCAATATGCTCTTCATGAGTAAGTGTAGATGCCTCACCTGTTGTACCACAGATAATTATACTATCTGTCTCGTTTTCAATGTGCCAGTCTATAAGCTCCCCTAGCTTATTATAATCCACATCTTTGTTTTCTTTAAATGGTGTAACTATAGCTACACCTGAACCTTTAAATATTGCCATACAGCACCTCCTGAGATTATTAAAATATAAAAAAATAGTCGACAAGAGTCGACACTAAAGAATGATGCATTAGCCTTATTATTAAGAAACAACATACCTTTATATAAGTATATTGTAGCAAGACCATATATTCTTTAGGCAGCTCTCCATCAAAAAACTGATGACAGTCATACAGTTATTCGCCATATGACCAAATAAGGTTACAACAGAATAACCTTAATTTCGGCACCTTCCCCTTTCATTTGTAATCATCTACGTCTGCCGTATCATACAAAATACTAATAAAAGATGCTCCTCTACCATCACATTACATATACAATGTAAGTAAACTTACATGTAATTTAATTTCATTTTTATCTTATCATTGCATATTTGTCTTGTCAAGGATATATCTTTTATCGATGGGTCGATGTTTTTATTGATGATTCAATGATTTCTTTAGTTTAAGTACTCTTCTATAGCTTCTACAATATACCTATGATCTTCATGGCTTTCCATTCCAGAAACTATAATAGCTCCTACTGTTCCTATTCCCTTAATATTAATAGGAAAACCGCCACCCTTAGTAGCATAATCTTCTTCACTTAAGTGATATCTTTCTCTTATATTCATTTGAATTAATTCCATTTGATTTTCTAAATAAAACGAACTTTTATAAAAACAATATACTGTATTTTCTTTTCTTCTAACCCAGTTTGTATTATTAGGCGCTGTTCCATTCATAGCATATTCAAATATTATCCTATGATTTAATGAAATGCGAATTATCAACTGTTGTTTTTCTCTCCTTGCACGATCAAGTAGTTTTGTGCCAATATTCCAAGCATCATCGCTATCAAATTTGTCAAATACTAGCCTTTCTTCTTGTTCTGTAATTTCTAATAATTTTGCTTCTAATTCTTTCATGTAAACCTCCTTATGATTTAAAACTTTAGCATTTGTAGTCTTAGTGCAGAATACAATATAGTCTGAATTGAATCTTATACTACCTTCATAATATCTTACACGTATATAATACCATACAAGAGGCTTATATTGATATATTATTTTCTGTTTAATAAAAATTTAATGACTAGGGGAAGCAATTCAAAACATTCCCTAGTCATTAATTATATGTAAAAATTATTTATTCTTCATCAAGATGTTCTAATTTGTTTACTGATACTTCATAAGCTATTCTAGTCTCGTATTCCTCTTCGCTCATTTTCTTTTGGTACTCCCTGCTTTGTATCCTTCCATAAACATGTAAATGACCACCCACAGGAAAGTTTTGTGCATATCTTGCATTTCTTCCCCAACATATGCAAGGTATATAATCTGATTTACCATAAGGCCGATTGACTGCTACTAACAAGTCTGCTATTTCACGTCCTAAAGGCGTCTTTCTATATACAGGTTCTTTGCACACATATCCATCAAGGTAAATATAGTTAGATTTTAGCTGTGATATATCTTCTTCCTCATCCAAGATTCTAATTTCCCGTGCAAACACTGATAAAATCAGCCTGTTTTTACTGTTTTCATGACGATTGTAGGAACGAAACTGTCCAATTACTTCAATTTTCTTACCTACTAAGACTTGATCAACTTCAATAATTCTGTCAGATACCATTATAGGTATCACATCATATGCCTTACTTAATCTTTTGACATACAAGTCAAATATATAAAAACCCTCTCCAAATACATCATGACTGAATTCTAATTCATTCATGACCTCCCCTGCAACATTTACTTGATTAGTATCAAATACCTTATCTGTCATATAGTATGACTCCCTTCCCTTTAATCTTTTCTGTACACTTTGTTAATATTATCCCAATCGACTTATGAAGTCTTTATATATATAATTATAGACCCCTTATTATATATATGCTCTCATTCTAAAGTTTAGAACTAAAATAATGAAATATTTTTGTAAAATTATTTTACTTGTAAATTTTCAAGTATGTGTTAAAATAAAAAGGTTAGATATGTATCTAACTTCAAAGATTGATTCAAATGTACAGTTAATTAATAATATGAAGAGTTAAGATAAATTATTCGTATAAATATTACACATAGATTAGAAAGGGATTTTATGCAAATCAAAAGAAATGATGTACGTAACGTTGCAATAATCGCCCATGTTGATCATGGAAAAACCACCTTAGTTGATGAAATGCTAAAACAAAGTGGTGTTTTTCATGAACATGAAAATGTTAAAGACAGGGTTATGGATTCAAATGATATAGAAAGAGAACGTGGAATTACAATTCTTGCAAAAAATACTGCAATCAATTACAAAGGAACTAAAATTAACATTATAGATACCCCTGGTCATGCTGACTTTGGTGGTGAAGTTGAACGAGTTCTTAAAATGGTAAATGGTGTAATCTTAGTAGTAGATGCTTTTGAAGGGGCAATGCCACAGACAAAGTTTGTGTTACAAAAAGCACTAGCCCTTGATCTTCCTGTTATTGTATGTATTAACAAAATGGACAGGCCAGAAGCAAGACCTATAGATGTTGTTGATGAAGTCTTGGAATTGTTTATGGAACTAGATGCTTCAGATGAGCAATTAGACTCACCATTTTTATTCGCTTCAGCTAGGGCTGGTTTTGTAATAGAGAATCTAGAAGATGAAGCCAGTGATATGCAGCCATTATTTGAAACTATAGTAAATTATATACCTGCTCCAGAAGGTAACCCAGATGCTCCTAACCAATTATTAATTTCCACTATCGATTATAACGATTATGTTGGCCGTATTGGAATAGGTAAGATTGATAATGGAACAATAAAGGTAAACCAAGAAGTATTAATTGTTAATGCCCATGATAAAGATAAATCCGAAAAGGTTAAAATAACTAGCTTAAGTGAATTTGATGGATTAGCAAGAGTAGGTGTAAAAGAATCCACTGTTGGATCCATCGTTGCTGTCTCTGGAATAGCTGACATTCAAATTGGTGACACCATTTGTTCACCTGACCACCCAGAACCAATAGCTTTCCAAAAGATATCTGAACCTACAATATCTATGGACTTTATCGTAAATGATAGTCCTTTTGCAGGAACAGAGGGCAAATATGTAACATCAAGACATCTTAGGGAAAGATTATTGCACGAATTAAACACTGACGTTAGTTTAAGAGTGGAAGAAACTGATACAACTGAAGTTTTTAAAGTTTCTGGTAGAGGGGAACTTCATTTGTCTGTTTTGATAGAAAACATGAGGCGTGAAGGATATGAATTTGCTGTAAGTAAGGCTCAAGTACTCTATAAACATGATGATAATGGTAACAAATTAGAACCCATTGAAAGAGTGTTTATTGATGTCCCTGATGAATTCAATGGTAGTATTATCGAAAAATTAGGACAGCGAAAAGGGGAATTACAAAACATGTCCTCTAACGGTGTTGGCGGATATGCAAGGCTGGAGTTTTTAATCCCATCAAGAGGTCTTATTGGTTATCGTAATGAATTTATGACAGATACCAAGGGGCAAGGAATTATCAATACTGTTTATGAAGGATACGATCGTTACAAAGGTGATATTCAGTACAGAAAACAAGGATCCTTAATTGCTTTTGAGACCGGGGAATCCGTTACCTACGGATTGTATAATGCTCAGGAACGTGGTACACTATTTATCGAGTCTGGTGTAAAAGTGTATTCAGGTATGGTTGTTGGGGAACATGCTAAGTCAGATGATATTGAAGTAAATGTTTGCAAGAAAAAACAACTTACAAATATGAGAGCTGCTGGTGCAGATGATTCTTTAAAACTATCCCCTCCTCGTGACTTGTCCTTAGAACAAGCACTAGACTTTATTGAGACAGATGAATTACTAGAAGTAACACCAGAAAGCTTAAGAATACGCAAAAAAATCCTAGATCCTTCTAGACGTATAAGGGCTAGAAAAAATAG
>CAZUDG010000077.1:0-2105 GCA_964618775.1 uncultured Lachnospiraceae bacterium
AATTATAAGTACAAATAATACAACCCCTATAATACCATTAATCTAGCATTATAGAGGTTGTATATTCTAGGGAACATAATTAGACTTTTTGATACCGCTTTTTGCTACCAAAATTAGATATCAAAATTATTTTATTCCGTCCTTAAAGCTATAACTGGGTCTTTCTTTGCAGCACCCCTGGAAGGTATAAAGCCACCAATCAAGGTGAGGACTATACTAAGCAGGATTAGAACTATGGCGCTACCAAAAGGCAAAACAGCATTAATCATTGGATTGTCTGTTAAGTTATGAATAATTTTATTGATTGGATATGTTAATAAAATAGTAATACCAACACCAAGTATTCCTGAGAACAAGCCTATTATAAATGTCTCCGCATTAAACACCTGGGAAATGTTTTGCTTAGATGCCCCTAGGGCACGTAATATACCAATTTCCTTAGTTCGTTCTACAACAGAGATATAGGTAATTATACCAATCATAATGGATGAAACAACTAGTGAAACCGCTACAAAGGCAATCAATACATATGAAATCACATTGATAATAGCAGTAATAGAAGATGTCATCATAGCTACAAAGTCCGTATAGGTGATTTGATTTTCTTCACTAGCTGTTTTGTTATAATCAGCTATAGAATCTGCAACTGCATCCTTAGATTCAAATGTATCCGCATAAAGGCTAATAGATGCAGGAGCATCTAGGCTTACGAAGCCAAAACTTTCCAAGTTATCATCATAGTTGCCTGTAGAAATATAACTATCATAAATCGAAAGGAGTTCTTGTTCTTCTGCGGACTCCATGAACTGATCCATCATAGTTGCAAGTTGGATTTCATCCATATCTTGCATTCCCTGTAAAGATTCTGGATTGTTATCATTGGAAGCTAAAGAAATATTTACTATCATACTAGCCTTATCTGATATACCTAAGTTCCCAACATATTCTTTTATATCATTAATTTTTATTTCATCATCAGATGTTTCAAAAGATAGTCCATTTAGAACATTGGTTTTTGGATTCTCTAGTTGAGATTTTACAACATCACTATTATTAGAATAGTCTATGATGTAATTTGTAAGTGAGTTAGTATAAGCAACCGCTCCTGTAATATTAGCATTTGCAGCATCTTCAATTGGTCTAATAATTCCTGAAACCTTTAAATTCACTGCACCATCTATCAATTTTTCCAATTCTAGCTTATCTTCACCAATATAGTCAAAAGTTCCATTATCATTTTCCACATAGTAATCAGCAGAAGGGATTAAATAGAAGTTTTGATCATAAACTTCGTCATAGTCCCAGCTATAGGTTTTGGCGGTTAACTCTTCACCACTGTTTAAGGTTTCCATAATTTCTTCGTATTCACCTTCTGGTAATAACCCAAGGGAATGTAAAGCAGTTGTGGGAATTTCATTATTCCTATCTAAAACAAGTACAAGCTCATCATAATCTTCAGGCCAGCTACCATCAATAAGCTCATAACTATCTCTAGTTACAGCACTAACAAGATTACCATCAGAACCTGGCAATAATTCTTCAAAAGTATCTGAGTTAAACATTGAATAGCCTGGATTCATTGATTCCATAGGTGCCAATGAGTCCATCATTCGGTTTTGCATATCCCCTTCTAATCCTTCTGAACTAGATGGAGGGGTCATGTCGAAAAATGCATTCTTACTTGTATCAATAATTTCATCTTCTGAGTTATGGGTAAATACACTAAAAGCAACATCATAAGAATACATAACTCCATTTTCACCAAGATATTGGTGGATATCACTTTCTGGATTATCTAGGTATTTTTTAAACTCTGTTAAGTTATTTTCTTCAAGACTGGTTGTAATTTGACTAGTAATTTCTAAGTTTTGGCTATTGGAGTATACAGCATCAAGTTCATGTTCTACATCTGTCTCGGTTCTTCCCATTGGCCCTCCACTACCCATGATACTGCTTAAATCAATCGTATGTTCCTCAATATTTATGGGATAAGAAGTCATGGTGTCACGCTGAATATCTTCAATATAAATATTAACACCATTTGAAAGTGCCAATATCAGGGCTATTCCAATAATACCAATAGAACCTGCAAAAGCTGTTAATAT
>CAZUDG010000077.1:2205-8098 GCA_964618775.1 uncultured Lachnospiraceae bacterium
GGCAACCTCTTTTAACAACTTCATTATTTGTGCACTTGTTTCTGTATCAAGGGCACCAGTTGGTTCGTCTGCTAAAAGAATATCCGGATTATTTATCAAGGCACGGGCAATTGCTACACGCTGCATTTGACCACCAGACATTTGATTTGGCCTTTTGTGTATGTGGTCTCCAAGACCTACCTCCACCAAGGCTTCTTGTGCACGTCTTTTCCTTTCACTACGAGAAACACCGGAAATCGTAAGTGCAAGTTCTACATTTGATAAGATGGATTGATGGGGAATCAAATTGTAGCTTTGAAAAACAAATCCAATACTCTTATTTCTATAAGAATTCCAGTCCCTATCTTTATACTTTTTTGTAGTAATTCCATTTATGATTAAGTCACCACTATCATAACGATCAAGGCCACCTATGATATTAAGCAATGTCGTTTTCCCCGAGCCACTTGGCCCTAAAATAGCGACAAATTCACTTTTTCTTAAATTTATACTAACATCATCCAATGCTGACTGGACTAAGTCGCCTGTAATATATTTTTTTGTTATATTTTTTACTTGTAGCATTTAATAACCTCCTAATTTGCTAGCTTAATTTGGTGCCAGGCACCATTTTATTTTAAAATTTCTTTCTATTTAAACTTAAACTCTATAATCTCTAAATATAATATTTTAATCACATGACATATAATACAACTTATTTTTATTATTGTACACCTTCCTCATATTATAGTATTATTTTTTTGACTATATATTATTAATAATATATAGTAGATACAGACACTAGCGATAATAATCTGGAGGAGAGAAAATTTGAAAGCTATAATTTTTGATATGGATGGAGTAATTATTGACAGCGAACCCCTACATTATGAAGTAGAAATGGAACTACTTGAAAAACTAGGTGGGAAAATGGATAAGGAGGCTCACCAATTATTTGTTGGTACTACAGATTATAAAATGTGGTCTACATTAAAAGAAAATTTTAAACTTAAGCCCCCAGTAGAAGATATAATAGAGATGAAAAAGGACATGTTTATAAGTAGGATTGATGAAATTGAGTTAATGCCTAATTTTATGAGCCTTATGTTGTCTTTATATAATGCTGGATATCCACTGGCTATAGCTTCATCAAATAATAGAAAAGTCGTTGATAGGATTGTTGAAAAGTTTGGCTTAGGTGTATATATAAAATTCACTATAAGCGGTGATGATGTAAGTAAGGGTAAGCCACACCCTGAAGTTTTCCTAACTGCTGCCAAAAAGATGAGCCTTGTCCCTAAAAATTGTCTAGTTATTGAAGATGCCACCAATGGCGTAAAGGCTGCAAAGGCTGCTGGAATGAAATGTGTTGGCCTCGATAGCATTCCTGCTAGTGGGCAAGATTTGTCCCAAGCTGATTTAGTCATTAACAATTTAGCCAAACTGAATTTGAACATTATAGAGGACATGCTAAAATGAGTGCAATAATTGCACTAGACTTTGGAAATTATGCACAAGCTATAAGAAATTTCCTGGCAATGTATGAAAGTTATTAATGCTTTAAAACGCTATGAATAAAGTTTTATAAAATAATAAAAGTAACCGTCACCTTCTATGATAGAATTTGCAAAAATAATTCGCAAAATCATAGAAGGTTTTTTCTTCTTTTTCAATTCTTTGATGGCTTTTCCGATAATATGTTGTATAATAACCATTAATTTATAAAAAGCAATTATGAATTTAATCTGTTGTTTAAAAGGAGCTGAAAACTATAAAAGAAAACAAGGTAAACATAAAACGAGAAACATTTTCATCTAGTATAGCAGTGTTCTTTGCTACACTTAGTTCTGCTGTAGGTTTGGGTAACATCTGGAAGTTTCCATCTATGGTTGGAACAAATGGTGGCGGAGCTTTTATTTTAATATATTTTATATCAGTATTATTAGTTAGTCTTCCAGTTATGATATCTGAATTTTATATAGGTAGAAGATCTAGGAGCAATGCAGTAGGAGCATTTGAAAAGCTTAAGGGCCCAAAACCCTTTAAAATCGTTGGATATTTGGGTGTTATAACTACAATCTTTATAATGTTCTTCTATAGTACTGTAGCTGGCTGGGTTTATTCCTATTTATTTAAGGCCATAAAAGGTGGTTTTACACAACTTGCCTCCCTTCCTATGGAACAAGCTACAAATGAAATTATTAATACTTTTTCTTCCACAGTTGGTGGAGCAATCTCTCCTATGATTTGGCAGCTAATGCCTATACTATTAGTAGCAATTGTAATAATTGCTGGTGTAAAGAATGGAATAGAAAAAGTAACCAAGATAATGATGCCAATTCTGTTCTTGCTTATTATAATAACTTGTATATTAGCTTTGAGACTTGATGGAGCTAGACAAGGAATTGATTTTCTTCTTAAAATAGATCTAAGTACAATAACGCCAGCTATGATTCTTTCAGCACTAGGCTTAGCATTTTTCAAACTCTCTCTTGGAGTTGGAACTATGATTACCTATGGAAGTTATATAACTGATAATAATAATATGGTAGGCAATGCTTTTAAAGTAGCGATATCCGACATCTTGGTTTCTATAACTGTAGGATTAGCAATTTTTCCTGCAGTATTTACCTTTGGTTTAGAACCTACTGAAGGTCCTGCATTATTATTTAACACTATACCTTTGGTGTTTTCAAAAGTTCCTTTTGGTAACTTGCTAATTATTGTGTTCTTCCTATTAACATCAATGGCTGCAACTATGTCTATGTTATCATTAGCGGAGGTTCCAGTAGCATTTTTAACAGAAGAGTTTAATATGAATAGAAAGACCGCGGTTATATCCACTATGTCTATCACAGCTTTAGTAGGGGTTTTAACTGTCCATCCGCAAAGTCTCTTTGGTGCTATTAAGTTATTTGGACTTAATTTCTTTGACTTATTTGACTTCATATCATCAAATATCTTAATGCCTATAACCGGGGGATTAACAATTATATTTGTAGCATACTTTACTTCTAAAGCTGATATTATAGATGAAATTAGTAATGGCCATACTCTACATAATAAGGGAGCTATTAAAGTCTACTATTACATAACTAAGTATGTGGCTCCATTACTTATTCTGATAGTGTTCTTGAATTCTTTGGGGTTTTTAGGCTAATTGATAGTAGATGATATAAAACTTAATAGATAAAATAACATATAGAGATTTTACATGTGTCAAATAAATAAAGTGTAGATTTAATTATCACTCATTAAATCTACACTTTACTTATTTATGTTTATTCATCAGGTCCCAAATACCTGAGCCAGGTAAATTGTTTCAAAAACAACCTATATATTAAACATTCAAAATCATTTGAGACAGTTCATCTTCTAGAGACAAAAGTTCTTCTTTATCATGGTCTTTCATGTTTGTTAGTTTATGCAATACCATATGAACTTCTTCCCTAACATCCCTAACACTTGCTTGAGAATCATGAATACTTGACTGTACCACCCAATCACTGATGAATCCATCAAAGAAAAAGTCCGCAAACTTTGCAAAGCCACCTATATCTATTGTAATTGAAGATGACACATTTACATCTGTAAGCTCAGTTGCAAATCGGTTTAGCTTGGTTTGTACTTCTGAGGCTGCATTCCTTGCGTCATCAATATGGTCATGTTTAACCATGCTAGAAATAAAACCACCCCCTAGCATATCCCAGGTGCCCCATCCTTCAGCACTATCTAGGCTTTCGCCAACTTTATCTAAGCTACTAAGAACACTGTTACCTGCTAGAATGGCTTCATTAATTTCTTTTAGATTCGCTTTGTGGCCTGCTATTTTATTTTCAAGGTCATGGATTTTATCAGCCTTATACCTATCATTTTCCTTTAAATTTTCATATTTTGTATTAAATAGTTCATTGAATCTCTGCACTGAATCGCTGACTTGAATGCGTTCTTCTTGAAGATTAGAAATCTGGCTTTTTGTTTCATTTATCTGCTTATTAATATCATCTAACTTAAGCTGAGCCGCTAACACATCTTGTTGTTCCTTCTCAATTTTTTCTTCTTTACTGCCCAAGATAGTATAAATAATGGCTGACATGCTCATTTTATTTAGTTTTTCTACGTCTATATTTTCTTTCCTTAGATTTTCTTCAAGACTTGCTTGCCTTTTTTCCTGATCAATGAGTTGTTCTCTTAAATTTCCTAACATTATTTCTATATTTTTACCACGATAAATATCTTCTTGTAGTTCTTGAAGCTTATTATTTATTTCTTTAAACATATGCTGAAAATCCTCTCCTGTTCATTTGTTTCTTATCTAGAAATATTTTGTTTTATTTTTATAAATCATTTATTTTTTATAATATGGATATATTTTATTATCTTAATATATTATTTGCTCAATATTTTCCGATATATGAGTCCTTACTCTGTCTATATACAAATCCTTTTTTGTCTATATATCCTTTTTCATATATATCTTTGCAGATACCATATATGAAATAAACAAGGAAGCGAGACCAATTAATAGTGGCAAGTAAAACATTAATCTTGTATTTTCTATAAATATTGAATTTAATTTGTCCCAGTTAATATTAACATTTAACTTCATAGCTATTGTGGGAATTACCCCTAACAACAAAAATAATAATAGCAAAGGAATATAGCTAAATAACTTTGCTTTAGCATAACCGAATTTAAAAAATATAGGATATTGAAAAGCAATAATTATAGAAAATATCATTGATAAAAAACTTATATATATAAACAATTCATTAAAAGACATATCCATCGTAGAAAAATTGGACTTTATAAATGCCAAAGCAAGCAGTATCATTATAGCTACTATCTCAATAATAAAAGCAAATGCATATCTACCAAGGACTACATCTTTTCTGTTTAGGGAAAGGGTTGAATATAAGGTATCAAGGCTATTCTTTTCAGATATTGCAAATGGATAAGATAGTATCATAGGCAAACCTATCATTATCATTGTGAATGTCATATCTAATGAACTGTCTATAATACCTGTAAAGATTGCTATTATGACAAACAGATACAATGTCTTAATATAAGGCTTAAGTGCTGCAAAGTCTAATCTTACAAAGGAAATTGTTTTATTCATGTGAATTACCTCCCATATTAGTTCGAACTAGGATATCATCCAGATTACACGGTTCATGGATTAAAGATTCAGGTAGTGTGTTTAATAATGATTTCTCTATTAAACCATCAAAGCCAACATTATGTTCACGGTATCCAAGTATTTGTTTTTTCTGATTATTATTTAATATTCCCCGTCCACCTTTTACTATTACATATTTCTCCAACAAGTCATCTTTAGTACCTTTATAAACAATGTTACCCTTGTTAATAAAAGTTATAAAGTCAGCAACTCTTTCTAAATCAGCTGTAATATGTGTTGAAAAAAGAACCCCTTTGTTTTCATTACTAATAAAATCACGTAGTATATCCATTAGTTCATTTCTTGAAATCGCGTCTAACCCACTTGTTGGCTCATCTAATATCAAGAGGTCAGCATCATGGGAAAGTGCTACAGCTATCATAAGCTTCACCTTCATACCCCTTGATAATTCATTAATCTTTTTCTTTGTGTCAAGGCCAAAGTCACTAAGCAATTTATGATATTTGTTGCTATTCCAATTATTATAGAAGGGTGATATGGAAGCCTCTAAATCTACTAAATTCCAATCTTCCACATAGTAAGTTGAATCCATTACAACACCTATTCGCTCCATTGTTTCATTCTTGTATGTTAGGTTGTCTTTGCCAAATATTTTAATTGAGCCACTATCCTTGTTAAGCATATCTAAAATTAACTTAATAGTTGTAGTTTTACCAGCTCCGTTATGTCCAATCAACCCCATGATAAATCCTTTTGGCAAGTCAAATGAAA
>CAZUDG010000078.1:0-7882 GCA_964618775.1 uncultured Lachnospiraceae bacterium
TACGAGGTCTTCTTCCTCTATTATTATATGCCACGTCCTAACCTCCTTCTTGCCATAATTAAATAAATGGCAACTCTTCTTCTAACTCGTCAGGAATATTCATAAACCCATCACCAACTGCATCTTCAGGATTAGGCTTTGACACTTGCCCTTGGTTTTGCTGTTGATATCTTTCAGATGCTGCTTTACTTTCAGCAAATTCTATCTCTTCTAATATGACATCCGTTGTATAGACTCTTTGTCCTTCAGGGTTGGTGTAGCTTCCTGTTTGAATTCTACCTGAAACCACAACTTTAATTCCTTGATTTAAATATTTCTCTGAAAACTCTGCTAGTTTACCGAATGCAGTACAATAAATAAAATCTGCTTCTGGTTCTCCATCTTTTTTAAATCTGCGATCTACTGCTAGTGTAAACTTAGAGATGGCTAAACTATTGTCTGCCTTTGCGTATCTAACCTCTGGATCTCTTGTTAATCTTCCCATTAATACTACTTTATTCATTGTTAGGATAACCTCCTTATTCTATGCGTCTAGTCGTATGCATAGATATCTGATTACATTCTCCATTATGCGAAGTCTATCTTCGATTTCGCGTGGAGCATTTGAACCAGCATCGAATTGGATGAAGTAGTAATATCCTTCTCTCACTTTTTGAATTTCGTAAGCTAGTCTTCGCCTACCCCATTCATCAGTTTTGGTGATTGTACCACCAAATCTAGTAATGAGTTCGTTTATAGACTCCATTACTTGAGTTCTTGCTTCATCATCGATTTTTGCATTAACAACTAAAGCTAATTCATAATTGTTCATAGTTGTCTGCACCTCCTTTTGGCCTATGTCCCTTTATCTGTATATCCTGTTGATATAACTGTAAAGAGCAAGGATAATTTTATAACACATCACGAATATCTATTCTATCACAAGTCTTCCTTATATTCAAGAAATATCTCACTTTATTTTTTATCTTATATTTTTATCTGTTTAATGCTTTTTTCCGCTTTTTTTCTAGGAATCATAACCTGATGGTCGCATCCCATACATTTTAATCTGAAATCCATGCCTACCCTCAGCACTTCCCACTCAAAACTCCCACAAGGATGTGCCTTCTTTAATCTTACTATGTCACCAACTTTAACATCTAAACTATTTTTCAAATTAACAACCATCCTTTCTGAAAACCACTTGCAATTCTTAATATAATAATTTACTATTTATATATTATCGTTTTGTTACAACATACAGTTCCAATTGTTGGCATTTCCCATTAACCTGGCATATATTGCTACTCATAGAAAGAAGGCTTTCAATGATAAAATTAACAAAATATATAAAAGATCCTGGTAGTGCACTTACTCATTTTATAGGAGTCGTAATGTCAATTCTTGCTTCTATATTCTTGATATATAGAGCGTATGTATATTATGGTCCAAAACATATAGTCTCCATGATTATATTTTCATTAAGCCTAATACTTCTATATACTGCAAGCACATTATATCACACCTTGGATTTAACCGACAAGATTAATATAAATCTCAGGAAGTTCGATCATATGATGATTTACTTGTTAATTGCTGGTACCTACACTCCTATTTGTCTTATTGTTTTAAAAGGCGTCGTTGGTTATGTCATGCTAATCATTATTTGGTCTATGGCATTGATTGGAATTTTTATTCAGTTCTTTGTATCAAATCCGCACAAATGGGCATCAGCCATTATTTATATAGTTATGGGGTGGACCTGTATCTTTGCCTTTAAACCTCTTTTTGAAAAGTTATCTAAAGAAGGTTTCTTATGGCTATTATCTGGTGGCTTGTTTTATACAATAGGTGGTATAATATACGCTCTTAAACTTTCTATATTCGAAAAAATGCACCCACACTTTGGTAATCACGAGATCTTTCATGTGTTTGTGCTTACTGGCAGTGCTTGCCACATTGCTTTAATGTTTGTTTCGGTAATTCCCTTATATATACTTGACATTTCCATGAAACTCTAATAATATATTTTTATTGAGGAGGTGGCTTAATGGCCTTAAAATACAGTCGCCAGCGCGAATCTATTAAGAAATACCTATCCGAAACCAAAGATCATCCTACTGCCGATATGGTGTACACTAACATCAGAAAACATTATCCTAATATAAGTCTTGGTACTGTTTATCGTAATCTTAATTTATTAGTAGACCAAGGTGATGTTATTAAAGTTACTACTGGTGACGGTAGCGATCGATTTGATGGTAACATTGATCAACATTATCATTTTGTATGTACAGAGTGTTCGACTATTGAAGATATATACATAGACTCTAAATTAATAAAAAGAATCAACGAGTTTGTTGCTTCTGATTTTAAAGGAAGCATTCACGGACATAATTCCCTTTTTCATGGCTTATGTCACAAATGCCAACAAAACAAAAAACAAACAGAGAAATAAAATCAAGCTAGTAATATATGTATTAATTTATTATTATAAATTATGCAAATTAAAAACTACTACATTAGGGTAGATTTTCACCCTCAGGTAGTAGTTTTTCTTATATCTATTCTATTTTTGATTTGCAGGTTCTATGTTTATACTTTTTCCTTTGATTTTTGACTTTCTCATAACCTGAATTACTTCACTTGCATACTCTCTTGGAACCTCTACAAATGTATATTTATCATACATGTCTATAGTACCTACTAAATTGCCTGACATTCCTGTTTCTCCCGCAATAGCACCTAATATATCTCCAGGTCTTACCTTTTGCTTCTTGCCTATGTTGATAAACAATCTTGCCATTCCTTTTTCGCCACCAGTATTATCATAGTTAGCAAAATGCTCCTCTTGTAAGTCTACATTATCGCTACCCATGTTCATTTTAAGAAATGCTGCTACAACATCAAGAGTTGTATAATCTTCATTATTAATATTTGATTCTGCTATACCTATATATTTGGATAAATCCTCTGTATCAATAATGTTTTTGACTTCTTCTAGTATCTTTTCAGCTTTAACTGCGGTCACATCATCAATTGAAGGTACTGGCTGTAATAAAATTTTAGAACGACTATATCTTTCTATTTCTTTTAATTTATATACTTCTTTACCTACTACCAAGGTAAATGCTCTTCCTGTTCTGCCAGCTCTCCCTGTCCTTCCAATTCTATGGACATAGTATTCATCATCTTGTGGAACATCATAGTTAAATACTGCTTCCACATCATCTACATCAATGCCTCTAGCTGCTACATCGGTGGCAATTAAGATGTCTGTATTTCCATTACGGAATCCATTCATAACTCTATCTCTTTGCATTTGCTTCAAATCACCATGTAGGCCTTCAGCAAAATATCCCCTACCTTTTAAATCTGATGTTAATTCATCTACTTGCCTTTTAGTGTTACAAAACACTAAGGACAGCTTAGGATTATACATATCAATTAATCTGCACAAAACCTCTATTTTGTTTTTTCTACTTACCTCATAATAATATTGCTCAATCTCAGGTACAGTTAATTCCTTTTTTACAACTTTAATTGTTTGGGCATCAACCTGGTATGTTTTTGCAATTTCTTTAATTCCTCTTGGCATTGTAGCTGAAAATAAAGCTGTTTGTCTTTCCTTGGACGTATCTTTTAGTATAGTCTCTATATCTTCACGAAAACCCATGTTAAGCATTTCATCTGCTTCATCCAATACCATAACTTTAATATTATCAAGTTTAATTGTTTTTCTTCTCATGTGATCCATAATTCTACCAGGTGTTCCTATTATGATTTGAACTCCACTTTTAAGAGAACGGATTTGTTTAGATATCTCTTGTCCACCATATACAGGTAAAACTTTTATTCCATTCATGTACTTTGCCAATTCCCTATATTCACCAGCTACCTGTATAGCTAGTTCTCTTGTTGGACACAGTACCATTCCTTGTAGGTTCCTGTCCTCTTTATCTATAGCTTGCAACATAGGTATTGCAAATGATGCGGTTTTTCCTGTTCCAGTCTGAGCCTGGCCTATTATATCTCTATTCAAAAGCATAGCCGGAATTGCCTCTGCTTGTATTGCTGATGCCTCTTCAAATCCCATTTCTTCAATAGCTCTTAATATTGGTTCAATAACTCCCAATTCTTCAAATTTAACTGATTGCATTAATTATTTCCTTTCTTATTTTGAAAATCTTACTATTATTGTACCCATAAAAAGAGCCCTTAATCTAAATGGATTAAGAGCATATTTAATCATAATCTTTATAAATTAATTTATATTTATATTTTATAATAGCTTTGACTAATATTATTCTTTGATATACCCTTTACTCGGTACATAACCTATACGTTAACTTGTTCATTATAGCATAGTATTTAAACTAGGTCAAATGATTTATTATTTTTAAAATGTTTTTGCTAAATGCACGTGAAAATTAAACACTTTCGTTTAGATAAATATTATCAAGAATATAATTTTCCATTCTAAATCATTAAATTGACTATAGGTTTTTAATATTATATAATTTATATGTTAGAAGATATTCCTTGTGTTTATGGCTTAATTTATAGGCAATTGGCACAAATTAACTTACTTTAATTAAACTTTTTACCTTTTCAACGAAAGGCTGGTCTCTAATATGCTCTATTCATTTACCTATGATACCAAGATTGGTCCTATAACCCTTTCAGAATTAGAAGGCTCTATATGCCAACTCGTCTTTAACAAAGATAAATTTGCAGATAACCATATTATTCAGGAAACTCCACTTATAATGAATGCCCATAAGCAATTAATAGATTACTTTTCCGGATATAGAAAGGACTTTTCTCTTCCTCTTAACCCAATAGGCACTAAATTCCAGAGAAGTGTTTGGAAGGCTCTATTAACAATTCCCTACGGGGAAACTTATAGCTATAAGGATATAGCAATCTTAATAGATAACCCTAAAGCATCTAGGGCGATAGGAATGGCTAATAATAAAAATCCGATTTCTATCATGATTCCATGCCATAGAGTAATAGGTTCTAATGGTAAACTCGTTGGATATGGTGGAGGCCTACATATTAAAAAATATTTGCTAGAGTTAGAAAAAAACAATCTTAAATAACTATTATTATAAAAGCCCTTTTTTAGGGTTTTTATTTGTTAGATTATTTAGTTTATTAATATCTTTATATATTAATTTATAAATTAGAGAGGATTTTTAATTTGAAAACAAACAATTCAAACATGGGTAATACAAGTATCAAAAAACTCATGTATCAACTGGCGATACCTTCAATTATCGCCCAATTAATTAATGTTTTATATAATATTGTAGACCGAATATATGTGGCAAGAATCCCTGATATTGGCTCTGATGCCCTAACTGGCTTAGGTGTCAGCGCTCCAATCATATTAATTGTATCTGCTTTTAGCATGTTTATTAGCGGTGGTGCAGCACCATTGGCTTCCATTGCTTTGGGTAAAGGCGAAAAGGAAGAGAGTGATAAAATTTTAGGCACAAGTTTTTCAATGCTTACAATAGTGTCCATTACTATAACATTAGTTAGTTATATTTTTAAGGATCCAATGCTTTCTTTGTTTGGTGCTAGTGAGGTAACATTTGAATATGCCAACCAATATATCTCTATATATTTAATAGGAACAGTTTTTGTGCAATATGCATTAGGTCTTAATTTGTTTATTTCCAGTCAAGGTAAGGCAAAAATAGCAATGTTTTCAGTTTTAATAGGAGCAATCACTAATATAATTCTTGATCCAATATTCATCTTTACATTTAATATGGGTGTGGCCGGTGCCGCACTTGCTACTGTTATATCACAAACTCTTAGTGCTTTCTTTGTTATATATTTTCTAACCTCTGATAAATCTATTTTTCGTATAAGAAAAAAATATCTTAAAATAGATTGGAGGATAGCAAAGAAGTCACTGTCTCTTGGAGTCTCTCCTTTTATTATGCAAATTACTGAGTCAGCCATTATAATTGTTTTTAACAATAACCTATTAACATATGGTGGAGATATCTATGTTGGAGCTATGACAATTATGCAAAGTGTAATGCAGTTACTGGTGGTTCCTGTCAAAGGTTTTACCGAAGGTATTCAACCTATTATTAGTTACAATTATGGAGCCCGTAAAGCTGATCGGGTATTAAAAACAGTTAAATATACTGTAATTGTTGCATTTATAACCACTGCATCCTACTATATTCTTGTAGCTCTATTTCCACAAGTATTTGCAAAAATGTTTACTAATGATACCGATTTAATTAACCTTGTTTCAAATATACTCCCAATATATATGGGTGGTATGTGGCTATTTGGTATTCAAATGGCTGCACAGTCATTCTTTGTCGGAACTGGGCAAGCACTAAAATCTCTCTTTATCGCTTTGTTAAGAAAGGTTATAATACTGATTCCTTTAGCCTTTATATTACCAAAATTCTTCGGAATAATGGGAGTGTTTTACTCTGAACCTATTGCTGATATAAGCTCGGCTTCTGTTTCAGGAATATTACTATTTATTAGTATAAAACAAATACAAAAAGAACATTATCCCAAATAATATGTTTTTATAAGAAACACAAGATTCAACAATAAATATAAAGCAATTAAAAAAACTTGAGCCATTATATAGTGACTCAAGTTTTTTATATCTTAATAATATATAGTTTAGTTTTAAATATATTAAAAGTTTGTTTCGTCAGGTCTAACTGGTCCATCAAAACTACTTTCAGTTTTTGATATAATCTCCATGTCTTCAGGGCTAATTTCAAAATCAAAAACATCAAGGTTTTCCTTTATTCTTGCAGGTGTCACAGATTTAGGAAGAGGTAAATATCCTTTTTGTAGACTCCATCTTATTGCAAGTTGTGATGGTTTCTTATTATATTTATTAGCTAAATCCTTTAATTCTTGGTTGGCAAATAATCTACCATGACCTAAAGGGCTGTATGCTTGAAGTAAGATGTTCTTTTCCTTACAATATTCAATAATCTCCTCAGGCTCATCACCAGGAGATATTCTTATTTGATTTATCATTGGTTCTATAGCTGAGGTTTCCATTAATGCATCGATATGATGAGGTTCAAAGTTACTAACCCCTATACTTCTTAATATACCATCTTCATATAGGTCCTCAAGGGCCCTCCATGATTCGGACAAGGCTTCTCTCCAGTTTTCCCTATATTTTAGTGGGTTTGGCCAGTGAACCAAGAATAAATCTAAATATTTTGTTTGAAGTTTTGAAAGACTTTCAAAAACTGCTTTTACAGTTTCTTCATATCCTCTTACTGAATTAGCAAGTTTACTTGTAATATATATGTCTTCTCTTGGAATTCCTGATGATGCTATTGCATTCCCAACGCTATCTTCATTATCATAGGCCATAGCAGTATCTATATGGTTATACCCTACTTTTAGCGCTTCTTTAACAGCATTAGTTGCTTCATCCCCATCTTCTGCTAACCAAGTTCCAAAGCCTAACTTTGGTATCCTTTCTTCATTAGATAGCTCATAATATTGTTCCTGTTTCATTATGTTCACCTTCCCTATCCTTTAAATTTTAATTGTACCAAAATCTCTTTACTATAATATTTTAATTGTAGCATAAACAGTTGGTAAATAATAGAGTGTATTTATTAGAGTTACTAGGTAAACTTTTTATACAAAAAAATCTCAAACCTTGTTTTAAAGTTTGAGATTTATAAAGGCGACACCCAGATTTGAACTGGGGATGAGGGTGTTGCAGACCCGTGCCTTACCACTTGGCTATGTCGCCCTAATATATCATATGATTATAAACATTAGTTTATCAATAATCTTATTAACAGTCAAGATTATATAAACAATACAACTCCTCGAGTTGGGCTCGAACCAACAACCCCTCGGTTAACAGCCGAGT
>CAZUDG010000079.1:0-7839 GCA_964618775.1 uncultured Lachnospiraceae bacterium
TATTTGGCTCAAAACTTTGGACTGTTTGTTAATTTGGAGGGTGAAGAGGACCCTTTGGAGCATTGTTTGAAGCTAGTTGATTTGTTTTATAAGGAAATAGAAGACAATGTGGATATGATTGGTCAAGCCCTTAATTACAATGATATTATAGAAAATGAGAGGCAGGGAAAAATGTCGGCGTTACTTACAATAGAAGAGGGTGGAGTGGCTAAGGGGAGTCTTGCTCATTTAAGAAACTTCTATAGGTTAGGTGTAAGAATGCTTACCTTGACTTGGAATTATGAAAATGAAATCGGATATAGCCATAAGAGTGGCAAATTACAGGATAAAGATCAAGATAAGGAGAAAGTTATATATGGACTAAAACCATTTGGAATAGATTTTATTAAAGAGATGGAAAGCTTAGGCATGATTATAGATGTTTCTCATTTGTCTGATGGTGGAGTATATGATGTATTAAAGCATACAGACACACCATTTGTCGCAAGTCACTCTAATGCAAGGGCTATATGTAGTCATTCACGGAATCTGCCAGATGAACTGATAAGACAAATGGCAAATAGGGGTTGTGTAATTGGAGTCAACTTTTATCCTCCATTTCTGGAAGAGATGGGAAGTGAGGAAGAAAATACGGGAAGTATTTCTGCTATTGTTAAGCATATAAATCATTTAATAAATGTAGGTGGAAGTCAGTGTATAGGCCTTGGCTCAGACTTTGATGGGATACCAGGCCACGACGAATTAAAGGATGCTTCATATTTACCGAGATTAGCCCAGTCCTTAGAGGATGCAGGCCTTACATATAGGACCATTGAAAATATATTTTACAAAAATGTTCTTAACATATATAAAGAAGTATTAAAATAGATTGGCTTTCCTAATTTAGATGATATAATCATTTATGTATAAAAAGTAAGTGTAATTACTTTACACTAAGGACAGGATATAGGTGGTAGAACATGAAAGTCTTTCAAAAGGGATCAACCATGTTAATACTAGCTGCTGTTAGTATCATGGTTATATCATTAAGTAGTGGTATATTTGCAGTATCACTAACTAAATCAATAGAAAATAGTGTATATTACATTGAAGAACTCACCATTTTGAGGGGGTCCTTCCAAAGGCTTAGTAAATATGAAATAGCAAGAATAGAAAAAAATGATTTAATAGATAATATAGATAAAAGAGTTGAAGAGCTTGAACAACTCAAGTTACATTTATCTCAGGAAAACTATTCAGGTACAATTTTTATAGATAGAGTTGGAACAAGTTGGGTACATCTGAAGGAATCCATTATTCAATTTCGTCAAGATCCTAATGAACTTAATAAAGAAGCCTTAATTCAAACAAGTGAAGACGTTTGGACTAAATCTGATAATTTGGTTTCTTTATTGTTAACAATCTCTAACCACAGAGTAAATATTCTCAAGAATATCTATGTTTTTGTTGCAATACAGTTATTACTTGGTTTATTAACTGTTTTTATAATTAGAAAGTATGTAAAACAAAATCTAGAATTTCATGTTGAATACGATTCTTTAACCCATTTGTACAATAGAAGATATTTTGATAGTGCTCTTAATAAAGAAATTATTAGTGGAAATAAATGTTCTGAAAATTTTTCTTTAATAATGTTTGATGTTGATCATTTTAAGAAGATAAACGATAAGTACGGACATGACATAGGTGATTGTGTCTTAAAGGAACTATCTGATTTAATTCTTCAGAATATAAGAAAAAATGATCTACTTGCAAGAATAGGTGGGGAAGAATTTGCAATTATTGCACTAAATACAAAAGTAAATGAAGCATTTATATTAGCTGAAAAGATTAGAAAATTTGTAGAGAGTCATGATTTTACAGAAGTTGGACAAGTTACAATTAGTATTGGTGTTACTGAGTATACTTCAGGAGATGATAATGATACAATTTGTAAACGTGTGGATAATGCTTTATATAATGCCAAAGAGTCTGGTAGAAATAAGAGTGTAATAAAAACAGAGCCTTACCAGGACTCCATAATAAAATAGAAATTTTCATGAAATAAATATTAAAATCGACGGATAAATACAAAAGAATCCCTATAACTCACTATAAAACAGGGTAAACAGGCACCAAAAGGTTAATTCATAAATATAATAAATAGTAAATGAAATTAAAATTATTATTTGTTGTGTCCTAAATTAGGAGGAAATTTATGAAAAAAAGAATTATCTTAAGTTTATTGGTGTCTATTTTATTGGTTTTGCCCTTGGCAGCATGTCAAAAAGATGATGAAATGATTCAAATTACATTAAACGAAGTAGCCCATTCAATATTTTATGCCCCAATGTATGTAGCTTTTGAAGAAGGTTACTTTGAAGAAGAAGGTTTAGAAGTTGAATTAATTAATGGCCTAGGTGCAGATAAAACTATGACAGCCCTATTATCAGGGGAGGCAGAAATAGGTTTCATGGGGTCTGAAGCATCGATATACGTTTATAATGAAGGGGCAGAAGATTATGCAATAAATTTTGCTCAGTTAACACAAAGAGCAGGTAACTTTTTAGTATCAAGAGATGTAAATTCACCAGTTTATGAGGATTTCGATTGGAATAACCTTAAAGATAAAACTGTTATTGGTGGCCGAGTAGGTGGTATGCCACAAATGGTATTTGAGTATATTTTAAAAGATAAAGGTTTTGATATTGAAAATGATTTGGAAATGATTCAAAACATTGATTTTGGCATAACTGCTCAAACATTTGCATCTGGAACAGGTGATTATACGATTGAATTTGAACCTCATGCAACTGCCTTAGAAGAAGAGGAAACTGGAAAAGTTGTAGCCTCTTTAGGTGTTGAAAGTGGTAAGGTACCTTATACCGCCTTTTGTGCAAGAAAAAGTTATATAGATAAGAATCCTGAAGTTATACAAGGATTTACTAATGCAATACAAAAAGGAATGGATTATGTAAATAGTCATACAGTTGATGAAATAGCAGAAACAATTCACCCTCAATTTAAAGAGACTGAATTAGAGACAGTAAAGACAATCGTAAAGAGGTATTATGATCAGGAAACCTGGAAAGGTGATACAGTTTTTGAAGAAGATAGTTTTGTTTTACTTCAAGATATTTTAGATGAGGCAGGAGAATTATCTGAAAGGATTCCCTATGAAGATTTGATTACAAGAGAGTTCTCTGAGAAAGCTTTAAAAAATTAATTGTAGGTAAAAAGAATAGTATAATAAAGTGTAAGAAAAAATATAATAAATTGCAAGAAATGATATTAAGATAGTAAAAAGAGGCCACTAACAAGTGGCCTCAAAATATTTTCTCTTTTAAGAAATTATGCTTCTTCACTGTCTACAGGAGTATCCTCTGCATTTGCAGCAGATTCATCTATAGTAGCTTCAGTTACATCAATGTCATCTTCAAAGTTATCAAAATTATCGTAGTCATCAAAATCATCAAAGTCGTCGAAATCATCATCAAATTCATCATAATAATCAGGATTCATTTTTCTGTAAACGCAATAAGCAATTGTTGCAACAAGTGCTACCACACCAATTATAGCCAGGATAAAAACAAGGGTTTTATTTCTTTTTTGTTCTTCGGCTATTGCTTTTTTATGAAACAAGTCATCTAAATTTAATGAAGTTAATAAATTTTCTAAATTATTTTTCATATTCTTTCATCCTTTCTCATAAAAGTTACTTGTTATTTATTATACCACGATGAGTTAGTTTTTACTAATAAATTTATATTATTTTATAGTATGTTAATAAAACAAAATTAAATTATAAAATAATTAATTTAATTTTTCCATTTTTGCAAATGATGCCATCATCTTCTTAACTCCTGATTTTGTAAAGTCCACTGTTACTTCATAATCCTTACCTGCAGCATTTATATTAGTTACAGTGCCAACACCAAATCTTTGGTGTTTTACTTCATCGCCAATTTCATAAGATAAACTTTGAAGATTACTTCCACCAAAATCTCTTGGTTGGAGTGCAAAAGGTTTGCGTGAAACATCTGGTTTTAATTTATCTATTGCCCTAGGCTCCATCCTAACAAGATCTGGATTATAAGTGTTCCTGTACTTTGAATAGTTCTTTATATTAAGGAGTTCACCTGGAATTTCGTCAATAAAGCGTGAAGGGTTATTAAATTGGATATCTCCTCGTACTAAACGCTTGTAAGCTGCACTGAGACATAATCTTTTTTGTGCTCTGGTAATTCCAACATAGCATAGACGACGTTCTTCCTCAATTTCTGCTTGAGGATCTTCAGCATGTATTGACATATAGCTTGGGAATAAACCTTCCTCCATACCACATACATAAACATTAGGAAACTCTAAACCTTTTGAGCTATGTAGGGTCATTAATACTACAGCATCACTATCTTCTTCTAAATTATCAATGTCCGCAACCAAAGCCACATCCTCTAAGAAACCTTCTAGACTAGGTTGTTCTTCTGATTCTGCTATGTAGCTTGCAATCTTGCTTCTAAATTCCCCAAGATTATCAAGTCGCTCTTGAAATTTTATTGGATCAGAATCATCTAAGGAATCTTCATAGGCTGTGCCTTCTATTATCTCATCAAATAAGTCTAATAATGAATACTCTTCATTGTTTAAATTGGACTTTAGAACTTCAATAAAACTAACAAATGGTTTAATTTTGGAGTTTGCCCTACGTAAAGAAGAAATATGATCAGCATTTGCAAGAGCGTCATAGAAACTCATATTATTATCATCGGCAAAATTAGCAACCTTGTCAATGGATGCCAGCCCTATTCCACGTTTTGGTACATTTACAATTCTTCTTACAGAAAGATCATCCTGGCCGTTAGCTATTGTTCTTAGGTATGCAATTATATCCTTAATTTCCTTCCTTGAGTAGAAGGGTTGACCGCCAATTATTTTGTGGGGAATATTTCTAGATATTAATTTTTCTTCAAATACTCGAAATTGTGCGTTAGTTCGGTAAAGAATAGCAAAATCACTATAAGCTGCCTCGTCATTTGAAACCATTTCTTCAATATCAGAGACAATTCCCTGGGCCTCATCATAATCGGATTCAAAGGTTGCAAAGGTTACAGGCTCACCTTTGCCATTATCTGTCCAAAGAGCCTTATCTTTACGTCCTAAATTGTTCTTAATTACTTGGTTGGCAGTATTTAGAATACTCTCAGTTGAACGATAATTTTGTTCTAACTTTATAACCTTAGCATCTGGATATTCATCTTCGAAATTGAGTATATTATAAATGTTAGCACCACGAAATTTATAAATTGATTGGTCGTCATCACCAACGACACAGAGATTGTGTTCTTTTTCTCCATTCTCATTAATCCCATCAGCTAAAATCTTAACTAGGATAAATTGAGCGTGATTTGTATCTTGGTACTCATCAACTAAAATGTAACGAAAACGGTCTTGATAGTAATGGCGTACTTCTTTATCTAATTGCAATAATTCAACTGTTTTGAAGATTAAATCATCAAAATCAAGAGCATTGTTGGCTTTTAAACGCCTCTGATATTCACTATATACTTTTGAATATTTTTCTTTTTGAAAATCTCCCCCAGCTTCTTTTGCATAATCCTCAGGAGAAATAAGTTTATCTTTTGCAGAGGAAATAGTTGATATTAGAGTCCTTTCCTTTATGACTTTAGTATCAATATCAAGATATTTACATACTGCACGGATTAGAGTTTTTTGATCGTCGGAATCATAAACTGTAAAATTTTTATCATAACCTATCCTATCAATCCATTGTTTTAAAATTCGAAAACAAGTGGAGTGAAAGGTTTTTACCCAAATGTTTTCAGATCCATAGCCTATAAGATCATTAACCCTCTCTCTCATTTCACCAGCAGCCTTGTTGGTAAATGTGATTGCAAGGATGTTCCAAGGGCTTACATCATAATTCTCCATTAAATATGCGATTCTATGTGTAAGAACTCTGGTCTTACCGGAGCCAGCACCTGCCAGTAGCAGTAGTGGACCTTTATTATGTTCTACAGCTTCCCTTTGTTCAGGGTTTAGAGTGTCATAAATATTCATGCTTCACCTACTTATGTAATATTAATAATTAATTACGGATTTTTTGCCTATATCTAAAGTATAAATCCTTAATGTGTTATCTGAAATGGTTTAAATTTACTATTTAAAAAGTTTAAAATGTAAAAATATTCTTCTCAATTATAACATGGAACATTGTGTGATACAAGAAAACAGGCTTTGTTAAATAATTGAGAAATACAATTGAAGATTATAAAAAAGGATGACCATATCATAGTTTTGGCCATCCTTATATTATAAAATTAAAACTCATTATGACAATAATTTTATGACAATTTTAGTAAGTCTATAATTGCTTACTTTGCCTGTTATTTAAATCATGTGTCAGGGTTTTGGGTTTTATTAGAACCTTCTTGATTATTCATTCTAGCAAAAACCATATCATAGCCGTCATTGCCATAGTTTAAAGAACGATTAACTCTACTAATTGTTGCGGTAGATGCTCCTGTTTTATCTGAAATTTCAAGATAAGTCTTGTCATCTCTAAGCATGCGGGCCACTTCAAAACGTTGTGATAAAGATATGAGTTCGTTAACAGTACATATGTCTTCAAAAAAGATGTAACACTCTTCTTTATCTTTTAAAGTTAAAATCGCTTCAAATAAATTATTAACAGCGGGTGTCATTAATTTTTTATTCATTTGTTCATCTCCCAATAAGATATTAACTAGCTATCATTTTAACATGTTAAAGTTTGAAAGTCTAGTGGTAGTTAATCTAGAGAGGAAAGAACTTGTCAAAAAAGTGTTTTATATATCTGGAATTATTATTGTTATTGTAAATGTACTTTATATTTAAATGGTTATTATATTAAAAAGACTTATATGTTTAAATCTTTAATATTTATTTCTATCTTGGGGTTTACAATGTTTACATTCTTCTTTAGATGGAATATATTTTTTGCACTTTATCTTCTTAGGACACAAAAACATGGCCCCAAGCAGTATTCCTAAAAGGAAAAAGGCAACAATTAACATAATAAATATCATTACAATACCTATAACATTACAACAGTCTTCATTAGGTGGAAGAGGTGGACATGGTTGGGTCGGGTCAGTGGGTTTAGTCGGGTCAGTAGGGTCAGTCGGTTGGGTCGGATCTGTTGGACATGTTGGATCTATTGGAAAATCACCAGGGCAAATCACAATTGAAACATGACTTACATTGGCGGGATCGCCTGATGGATTAGTTGGTGATACTAAGTCTGTATCTCCACGAACAGTTAATCCATATTCATATAAATTAAAATTAGGTCCCCCTTTAACAATCACTCCACGAATTGGAAAGTTGCTAGTCCAAGAAAGAACTTTAGTAAAGTTTTCTCCTTGTTCCTGGCCAACTACCACTGTAAAACTAAATGGTCCTTCAGGGTCAACTTCACCTAATGCATTAAATTTAACAGTATGGGTTCCGACATCACCACTATCAGGTATTTCGTAGTGAATACATCCTTCAGGTGGAGTAAAATCTTTAGGATTCGAGTCATTACCTGGAAATGTTTGTGGGGGAACGCTTGCACTATATACTGGTGTAAACACAGTGACAACTAATACTAGTATAACGCTAAGTGTTGATAACAATTTTCGCACTTTTTCTACACTCCTTTACAATAAGTTACAATACATTCTATGTAAGTTGATGTAAAAGAGTGACTAATTGGATGCATTGGTGATAGAGAACTTTATATTTAATTTAGTAGGCGCCAGAGATGATATGATTCTCCTTAAGTAGACAAGGGGCATATCAAGATAAGGTGCCTTCTTT
>CAZUDG010000080.1:0-7829 GCA_964618775.1 uncultured Lachnospiraceae bacterium
TCATAATCGTCACTATACTCATATTCATCATCATGCTCAGCGTCATAGTCATTTTCATCCCTATCTTCATCGAGATTGCTATAATATTCACTATAGGTTTCATCAAAGTCAGAATCTTCTTCTATATCATTATAGTTTAATTCTTCTAATTCCTCTTCTAGTTGCCCAAGTGACTCTTCTCTGTTTTGGGTTTCACTTTTTATGTCAATTCTGTATCCTGTTAACCTTGCAGCTAATCTAGCGTTTTGACCTGCTTTTCCTATAGCTAAGGATAATTGGTAATCAGGGACTACTACCCTGGCACTTCTTTCACTTTCATTGACATATACGGAAACAACCTTTGCAGGGCTTAATGCATTCTCTATTAGAATGGCTGGGTCTTCGTTCCAATTAATTATATCAATTTTTTCGTCCCTAAGTTCCTCTACTATTGTATTAACTCTAGTGCCGTTTATTCCAACGCAAGAACCAACTGGGTCTACATCAGGATTATTAGAGTATACTGCCATTTTAGTTCTTGAACCTGGTTCTCTTGCTATATTCTTAATTTCAACTGTTCCATCACGAACTTCTGAAACTTCTGCCTCAAACAATCTTTTTACCAATTCTGGATGAGTTCTAGAAACGCTAATTCTAGGACCTTTTGTAGTGCTTTTAACTTCTAAGATATAAAGTTTGATTCTTTCATTTGGTCTGAAATGCTCATTCTTAACTTGTTCACTTTCATTAAGCATTGCATCTACTTTTCCAAGATTTATAGAAATATTATTGCCAACGTAACGTTGTACAATACCAGTTACTATGTCTCTTTCCTTGCTAAAGTAGTGATCAAAAAGTACTTTTCGTTCTTCTTCTCTTATCTTTTGTACTACCACTTGCTTAGCTTTTTGAGCTGCAATTCTACCGAAGTTCTTAGGTGTAACTTCTACATTAACTATGTCTCCTAGTTCACTGCCAGGAAAATTCTCTTTAGCTTCTACTTCACTAATTTGAATATTAGAATCTTCTACTTGTTCTACTACTTCCCTCGCTGCAAAAACGGCTATTGAGCCTTTTTCTCTGTCAATACTTACTTTTATATTATCGGTTCTATCAAATTCATTCTTACAGGCTGCAAGTAACGAATTCTCAATTGTTTCTAGAAGCACTTCTTTACTAATGTTTTTCTCTAATTCGATTTGGTCAAGTGCTTCAATTAATTCTGCTTGATTGTTTTTTGACTTCTTCATTTTTTTTATTTTCCTCCCGAAATTTTAAAAATCAAATGCTAAGCGAATTAATGCTATATTACTACGTAGAATTTCCATAGTTTCATCTTCGTCGATTTCTAGTTCAATCTTGTCTGTATCGTAGCTCACTAGAATTCCTGAATACTCTTTTTGCTTATTAATTTGCTTATATAGTTTTACTTCTACTTCTTTACCTATATTTCTATCAAAATCTTTTTCTTTTTTTAGTGGTCTACCAAGTCCAGGTGAACTAACTTCTAAAATATAAGCATCTGGAATAAAATCATCTTCATCTAATAGATCACTAAGACTTCTACTTACAACTTCACAATCATCTATAGTAATTCCACCTTCTTTGTCAATGTACACACGAAGGAAGTAATTGCCACCTTCCCTTACATATTCAACATCAACAAGTTCAAAGTTATTCTCTTCTATTATAGGTAATACTAGTTTTTCTGTTTTTTCTTCATAATTTACTTTCTTTGACATACAAGTCTCCATTCCATAATAAAAACTTATTATTAATTCTAAACATAAATACAAAGAGTGGACTTTCGTCCACTCCTTTCGCGTCAGTTACTCTTTCTTCCTACAATTATATCACTTCTGTTTCTATAAATCAAGGGCTGATATAAACAATAAAAACATCTAGCAATTACCTACGATTAGCAAGTTCATTAACTATATCATCCCAGTCTAGCTCACATTCAACCATAAGTACCATCATATGGTAGAGAAAATCTGCAATTTCATACTTTAACTCTTCTGCATTTGGGTTTTTAGCGGCAATAACAATCTCCGTTGCTTCTTCCCCACATTTTTTAAGAATCTTGTCCAAACCTTTATCAAATAAATAATTGGTGTAAGAGCCTTCTTTTGGGTTCTTTTTGCGGTCTACTATAGTATCATAGTCATCCCTTAATATTTTGTAAGGATTAACATCTTTTAAATTATTATGAATCAGATCTGTATAGAAACAAGTTGGACTTCCTGTATGACATGCTACACCAACTTGAGAAACTTTTGCAAGGATTGTATCTTTATCACAGTCTATTTCAAGGGATTTTACATATTGGAAGTGGCCAGATGATTCACCTTTTACCCATAGCCCTTGCCTACTTCTACTAAAATATGTCATCTTTCCTGTTTCAATTGTATGTTTATAAGATTCCTCATTCATATAGGCTAGCATTAAGATTTCATTGGATCGATAGTCTTGAACTATAACAGGAATAAGACCATCATTTCCAAGCTTGAATTCCCTAAAGGCTATCTTACTCTCGTAAGTATTTACAGGAACTTGTTTTTCTTTTAAGACTAGTTTTGATTTTAGGATTTCTTTATCTACAAAAAAATTAGTTGCTACACCAATAACATTGTCATAACGTATTAGGTCATATAAATCATTATTCCTTAAGCTATCCCTAAATATTACTGGAAGTTGTGATGTTTCAATAGCCTTAACAAATGAATTAGTGATTTTAATATGTTTAACTAGTAAAGCAGAAATACCTAAGTCTTTCATGGTTTGTATAAAATCTTTATCATAAACTGATTTATAGTCTTCAACTTCAAGAACTAGTTTGTCATAACCAAATCTCTCAGCACCTTCTTTTATTACTTCTTTGTTTTTACATATAGCCTCTTTTATGACTACACGGGAAGCACCAGTATAAAAAGCCTTTTTAATATCTTCAAAGTCGCTAACAAAAACTCCAATATTTACTGGAATATTTATTTGCTTTACTAATTCCCTAATTACATTTAGAAATTCCTCTATTGATTTTTCATCATATGAATAATTAAATAAAAACAACTCATCTGCACCAATATTATCATATCTTATTCCTTGTTCTATAATATTATTTGCTGCTTCATTTTCACAATTCATATATGGAATTATCTTTTTATACATATGGCTGTCTCCTTTGAATCAGATATTTTATAGACAAGAGATGTTTTTACTTATCTAGTCTATATATTGTTAGATTGTTCCTTTAGTTGATAAAACATCTTTTATACGGTCATCAAAAGACACCGCCTCATCTAAGGCTTTTGCAAATGCTTTAAAAAGACCTTCTACAATATGGTGATTGTTATCACCATGAATTAGTTTAAGGTGTAAATTCATACCAGCAGAATAGGATATTGCATAGAAAAATTCCTTTACCATCTCAGTGTCCAAATCTCCAACTTTTTCTACTGTTAATGGAACATCAAACACAAGGTAGGGACGGCCAGATAAATCTAGAGAACAAAGTATTAGAGATTCGTCCATTGGAATAATAAGGCTACCATATCTTTTTATTCCCTTTTTATCTCCTATTGCCTCTTTTATTCCTTGACCTAAGACAATACCAGTATCTTCAACACTGTGATGGGTATCTACATCTAAGTCCCCTTTTACACTTAGTTCTAGCTGGGTAAAGCTATGTTTTGCAAAACTATTAAGCATATGATCAAAAAAACCAATACCTGTATTAATATTAGATTCTTCGTTGCTATCTAAATTTAATCTCAGACTTATGTCTGTCTCTTTTGTTACCCTGTTTATATTAGCAATCCGGTCCATATTTCCTCCTATATTTCATGTTCTTCAAATCTTACAGCTATAGAATTAGCATGGGCTGTTAAGCCTTCAGAATTGGCAAAATGTACTATGTCTTTATACACTGGTTCTAATGCATCTTTTGAATAGGCTATAATACTTGATTTTTTAATAAAATCATCAACAGACAAAGCAGAGGAAAACTTTGCCGTTCCATTAGTCGGTAGTACATGATTGGGTCCCGCATAGTAGTCTCCTAAAGGTTCACTACTGTAAGGTCCTAAGAATATAGCACCGGCATTTTTAATCTTGGTTAATAAAAGGTGAGGGTTTTCAGTTATAATTTCTAAATGTTCTGAAGCTATCTCATTAGCTGTATCAATAGCCTCATCCATGGATTTTGCAATAAGTATATATCCATAATTATCAATTGATTTTCTCATTATTTCACTTCTAGGTAATATCTCAAGATAATTTTTCACTTCTGCTGATACCTTATCAGCTAAATTTCTACTGGTTGTTATCATAATAGAAGATGCAAGTTCATCATGTTCTGCTTGGGATAATAAGTCTGCTGCAATATACTTAGGATTAGCTGTATAATCTGCAATTATTAGTATTTCACTAGGTCCTGCAATAGAATCTATACCTACATGGCCAAATACGGACTTTTTAGCTAGTGCTACGTAAATGTTACCTGGTCCCACAACTTTATCTACTTTGCTAATGCTCTCCGTTCCATAAGCAAGGGCACCTATTGCCTGTGCACCTCCAACTTTATAAATTTCATCAACTCCAGCTTCTGCGGCAGCTACTAAAGTTCCTTCATAAATCTTGCCGTCTGGTCCTGGGGGGCTGGTCATTACAATTCTGGACACTCCTGCTACTTTAGCAGGGATTACATTCATTAGTACAGATGAAGGATAGGATGCCTTTCCACCTGGAACATATACACCTACATTTTCAATTGGTGTTACTTTTTGTCCCAACATTATTCCATTTGACTCAGTTTTAAACCAAGATTGTTGTACTTGTCTATAATGAAATTCTTTAATATTCTTAATGGATTTCCTTATAACATCAATAAATTCTTTATCTACTTTTGTATAGGCTTCATCTATTTCTTCTTGGCTAACTTTTATGTTATCTGCCTTAATATTTGCCTTATCAAACTTCTTAGTATAGTCAAACAAGGCTTGGTCTTGCCTGCTTTTTATATCTTCTAAGATTTTATTAACATCATCTTGATAATCATCATACTGACTAGGACTACGTTTTAATAAATTGTTTTGAATATCTTTCTTTGTATCTTCAGTTAAATTTATTATCCTCATAAGAAACACCATCTTTCTGTTAAGTCTTAGCTATTAAAAATAATTGGTTAATATGAATCAATATATATCTATAAGAAATTGATAATACAAGTCAACCTACTTCTATAAACTATGCTTTATCTCTGCTTACAAGTTCCCTAACAATATCAATAATCTGAGATATTCTTTCATGTTCCATCTTCATACTAACTTGATTAACTACCATCCTTGCAGATAAATCACATATGTCTTCTAAGACTATTAAACCATTTTCCCTAAGGGTAGAACCTGTTTCTACAATATCTACAATTACTTCAGCAAGGCCAACTAAAGGCGCCAACTCTAATGAACCATTAAGTTTTATGATCTCTACTGTTTGTCCTTTTTTATTGTAAAAATAGTCTTTTGCTATATTAGGATATTTGGAAGCAACTCGAATTAATTCACCATGTTCTAGTAATTCTTTTGCTCCTTTGGGTCCTGCAACACACATTTTACATTTGCCTAAACCTAAGTCTACTACTTCATATAATTTACGGCCCTCTTCAAGTATAGTATCTTTGCCTGCGACACCTATATCAGCAGCACCATATTCAACATAGGTTGGAACATCAGCGGCTTTTGATAGAAATACTTTTATTTTTTTGTCTTCATTGGTAAATATGAGTTTCCTTGTTTTAGGATCCTTCATTTCTTCAAAGACAATGCCAGCCTCTTCCAATAATTCTAAGGTTTGATTTGCAAGCCTTCCTTTAGGGAGAGCTATTGTTAAGTATCTCATTCTTCACCATCTCCTAACATAAAGTCATTAATATCAACTTCGTTCTTTGTGCCTTTTTCTACATCATAAACCTGTATTTTATCAGGAGATTCAAAATATAGTATTCCTCCAATGCTCATTCGTTTTGCATAAGAGATATAATCTTCTAGCTTATATTGCTCTTCTTTTTTAAGTAATTCTGTAGTAGCCCCTGTCTTTCTAAAATACTTGGCTAAATTAATTGCTTGTTCCAAGATGTTTTGCTTGTATAATAGTAAAGTGTTTTTGTTGGATTGAAAACTTATTTTTTGTCTTGATAGGGCCAACATTAATTCATCAACATTAATTGCAAGGCCTATAGCTGGTGCTTCCTTGCCAAATTGACCAACTAAGTTGTCATATCTTCCACCATTGGCAATTGTATCACCTGTACCATAGGTATAGGCCTTAAATATAATTCCTGTGTAATAATTATATTTGCTTAGCATACCTAAATCAAAGGTAACATACTTTTCCAAACCATAGATTTCTAATATCTCATAAAGATGTTCTAAATGCTTTATAGCATTAAGAGATCTTTTATTATTAGTCAACTTTTTTGCTTTATTTAATACATCAAGATTTCCAAATAATTCAGATAGACTTTCAAATACATGTTTTAGGTCTAAACTTATATCCTTTTCTTCTAGCAAATGGACAACGGCAAATATATTTTTATCTTCAATTAAATCTCTAATTTCATCTTCATCTTCAGCCCCAAGACCGGCTTCTTCCACTAAACCAGCAACGAATTCTGCATGGCCAATTTCAACTTGAAACTCCTCAATGCCTGAAGCAAGGAGGGATTCAATTGTTACTGCAAGCATTTCCCCTTCACCTTCAATTGAAGTATCGTTAATTAGCTCTACACCAATTTGTGTTGTTTCTTTTAGTTTGCCTTGGTAGCTAGAAGAATTTATAAAAGTGCTACCCATATAGCACAAACGAATTGGCATCTTTTCATCTTTAAAATACTTAGCAGTACATCTTGCAATAGATGGAGTTATATCAGGTCTCAGAACCAAAGTCGATCCATCTCTATCCACAAACTTGTACATATCCTTTGATGAAACACTTCCTCTCTCCTTAGAAAAGATTTCTTCAAATTCAAAAATTGGAGTTTGTATATCTCTAAATCCATGATTCTTCATAACCTTGTATATATCATCTTGTAATTTTATCTTTCTTTCGCATTCCGAATTATATATATCTCTTACACCTTCTGGAGTATGCAATAATTGTCTTGACATCCTTATCTCCTTAATCTATAGAAACTATTGGTATGAAGTTCACTTCATCTTGCTAGTGTGATAATTCGATAGCATGATGATGTTTAGACAATAATATAACAATAACTTTTTAATGTCAACCTTTAACTTCTACTACATAAATCTAAACTAAGCATTTCCAAGTAATGAATGTAAACAGAATTTTTACAAGTAATCTCATATTCTTGATCTAATTCTTCAAGCCTAAAGCTCTTTCTTCCTCCATTTAAACTACGATTATGGAATTCTAATAATTTCTCTAGTGTTAAATAATAATAAAGGTCTCTGTGTTTATAGTATATTAATAAAAAAGAAATACCCCCTTGTTCTTCAAATTCCTTCATGAAAGTTATCTGATGGTCATGAATGTTTTGAAGGGCGAAGGTATCACTTGCACATTCCTTAGCATCAAAACATACAGGGATTCCTTGTACTGCTCCAATATAATCCACAGTACTTTTCTTTTCAAAATATGCAAGGGTGATATGCCTGTTCTTTTTATCAATTTTAATAGGAGTAATAGGGGTGGGAACCTTCTGAATTAATGCCAAATTATCTTCCCTGTACTTTTCATTAGTTATATTAACCACCTCTTCTAAAGACGATCCTCTTAGTCCCCTTGAATTCCAGTAAGCCATGAATATTCTTCCTTCCTATTTTTTTGGTACC
>CAZUDG010000081.1:0-7724 GCA_964618775.1 uncultured Lachnospiraceae bacterium
TTTGCAATGGACCAGGCAAATTATGTTCAGCAATGGGTATAAATAAAGAAAACAATGGAATGGATTTAACAGGAGACAAATTGTATATAGAAAGACCCAAAGAAAGAGATAAATTTACTATAGAAAAATCTAAGCGAATCAACATAGATTATGCAAAAGAGGCGAAAGACTTTTTGTGGAGATATACGATAAAAGATAGTGAGTTTGTATCAGTATAATACTAGTGAATTTGCATAAGGAATCTAGCGTTTTCCAAGTCGTTATTTGACAATGATATTGGTGGATTTAACAGTAAGCTTAAAAACATATGCCAAAGCTGTTGAAATGGTTCAAAAGACATTACAAAACGGAATTTCAGATGTTACATTATTAATTGGAATGCTGTTAATGATGAATACCTTCTCTAAAGCAGCAGGGCTAGTATGAATTCAATATATCATTATTTTCAATCTGCTAGAGTTTAGATAAAATTATTATCTAAACTCTAGCAGATTTTTTTAATTATATTAGACGCTTCGTTATATATATTGAAACAATCATATTTATAAACATAAATATGATTTTATTGGATTTGTGATAAAAGTAAAAGAATTTTCAATAATATAAGGATTATTGTAACAATGTCACAAAAAACATTTTGCATTTTATTAATTTTTACCATATATTTCCCGATATAAAAGTGATAGTATTGTAAATATAAACGTAGGACGTTATACATTGGGTTGAGGAGGAATTAAAATGAAGATATCATTAGTTTATACAAGTACTACACCAGAACTAATTGAATTAGTAGAAAAGGAGGTTGCTAATGTGCTTCCGAAAGATACAGAGATTACAAGTTATCAAGATCCATCAATTCTTTCTGAGGCAAGAGAAGCAGGATATGTAACACCAGCGTCAGCTGCAAGATTAGTTGAAATGTACATGAAATCAGTTACAGATGGAGCGGATGCAATCTTGAATCTTTGTTCTTCTGTTGGAGAGGTAGCAGATGCTGCACAATCATTGGCAAAATATATAGGGGTGCCAATTGTGCGTGTAGATGAAGAAATGTGTAGGGAAGCTGTTAGAAAAGGTGATAAGATTGCAGTTATGGCTACACTTCCAACAACATTAGAGCCAACAAAGAATACTATTCGAAGAGTAGCTAGAGAGATGAAAAAAGAAGTAACTTTAATTGATGCATTGGTAGAAGGTGCTTTTGGCTTAGATCAAGAACAATTTAAAGAGCTAATGGCAAAGAAAGCAGGTGAAATAGCTAAAGAAGCAGATGTCATTCTTTTTGCACAAGGTTCAATGGCATATTGTGAAGGGTATATTGCAGAAATATATGGTAACTTAGTTTTATCAAGTCCTAGATTTGGGGCGTTAGCTTTAAGAGATGCCTTGATTTCTAAGGGTCTTATGTAATTGTTAATCAATCAAATTATAATCAATCTAATTAAAATGGAGGAAAGTATTTATGAAGAAATTTTATGTTTTACTTATCTTAGCATTAACCACGATAATGTTAATAGGGTGTGGTAAGAAAACAGGTTCGGATTCAGTAGGTGAGGATACTAAAATAACTTTAAAGATTGGTTACTCCACTAATGAAGAAGATCCAAGAGCTTTAGCAGCAGACCAATTTAAAAAAGAAGTAGAAGAAAAAACTAACAATTCTGTAACAATTGAAACATATCCATCAGGTCAACTTGGAGGAGATGCTGCACTAATAGAATCTATTGCCCTTGATTCAGGAACAGTAGATATAATTATTTCTGATGCTGCTAACTTTGCAACTTACGAAGCAAAGATGGGAATTTCAGCACTTCCATTCCAGTTTGCTGACTTTGAAACTGCTTGGGCTTTTATGGATAGTGAAATTGAAGCAGAGGTAGAAGAACTTTTGCTTGAACATAATATTAGGGTATTAGCTCATTATGATAACGGATTCCGTTGTGTTACTACAGGTAATAAAGCGGTTGAAACACCTGATGATATGGCAAACCTATTAATTCGTACACCAGAAAATCCAGTTATTATGGCAACCATGACAGCACTTGGTGCTGATCCTCAACCTCTTGCATTCTCAGAACTTTATCAGGCCTTACAACAAGGTACATATGATGCACAAGAGAATCCTATACCTGTTATATATAATAATAACTTATATGAAGTTCAAGATTATTTATCAGTTACAAACCATACTTATTCAGGAATGGCTTTTGCCATAGCTGAGAGCACATGGAACAAGATGAGTGAATCACAACAAGAAATTGTCAAAGAAGCAGCCCTTGCTTCTCAAGAGTATAATAGAGAGTTGAACAAAGAGATGACAGAAGATTTAATAAAAGAACTAGAAAATGAAGGAATGACAATTGTTCAACCAGATTTAGAACCTTTTATAGCTGCAACATCTTCTGTGGCAGAAGGATTAAGAGAAACATATGGAGATTTACTAGACAGATTAGAAGAATGGCAAAATAATCGTTAAGAAGCAATTGGTGATTGTTTTTAGTTTAAGTCTTGCTAAACAAATAGTTCACAGTATTATTTGTTTAGCAATGACTTATACTTTGGCAGATATTAGGAGGAATAACAATGAAGAAGTTGCAATATTGGATTGATAAAATAGCAGTATCGATTTCAGCTATTTTATTAGCAATTATGATGGCCATTTTGGTGGTTAATATAATTCTTAGATATGCACCTGGAGTTAGTGGATTTAGCTGGTATATGGAGAGTTCCCAGTATATAAATGTTTGGGCAATGTTTGTAGCTGGCATTGCAATATGTGTTAGAAATGAACACTTAAATGTTCAAGTCTTAGAAAGTTCAGTAAGAGGCGTGGGAAAAAAGATTGTAAAAACTATAATTGCACTATTTACAACCTTATTTTACATAATATTAGCTTATTCTACTTATTTACTTGCAAGCAATTCAAGGCAAGAAATTTCTACAATGCCTATCTTTAAGATGTCTTTAGTTTACTGGGTTTTGCCTATAATATGTATTCTTTCTGCAGCTTCTATTTTGATAGCTTTATATATTGATTTAACTAATAAGAAGGATGAGGAAGTAGAAAATGAAGGGGGTACTGCATAATGATTGCTTTTTTATTAATAAGCTTTTTTGTATTACTAGGTATAGGAGTTCCAATTGCAGTCTCCTTAGGATTAGCATCAATGGGTGGAATTATCTTCTTAGAGGGAGGTAATTTAGTAACCGTAGGTCAAAGAGTATTTGAAGGAATGAATTCATTTGCTCTACTAGCTATACCACTTTACACTTTTTCTGGATTTGCAATGAGTAGAGGTGGCATAGCAAAAAGATTGGTAGATTTTTGTTACCTATTAGTAGGACGATTTACTGGAGGTCTTGCCCATGTAAATGTATTAATAAGTATGGTTTTTGCAGGCATTTCTGGATCTGCAGTTGCAGATACAGCAGGTGTTAGTGGTATGTTGATGCCAGAGATGGAAAGGAAAGGTTATAGTAAAAAATTCACAGTATCAGTAACAGCGATTTCCTCGACTATTGGTATTGTAATTCCACCAAGTATCCCTATGGTAGTAATTGCAGGAATTACAGGTGTTTCCACTGGTAAGTTGTTTCTTGGAGGAATTATTCCAGGTATATTATTAGGAATAGGCCAGATGATAGTGTCTTATTTCATGGCTAAAAAAGAAGGAATAGCAAAAGAAGAAGGAAAATTCGAACTGAAAGCAACATTAAAAGCAGGATGGGGATCTTTGCCTGCACTTCTAATGCCCATTATTATTATGGGAACCATCTTAACCGGTATAGTATCTCCTACTGAAGCAGGAGCTGTTGCAGTTGTATATGCTTTAGTTGTTGGAGGTTTAGTATATAAAGAGTTAAACTGGGAAGATATAAAAGAATCTATGATTGAAACGGGAAGAACTAGTGGAAAGATATACCTAGTAATAGGTGCGGCAAAGTTGTTCACAGTAATGCTAACAACTGCTGGTTTTGATTTATGGTTGACTGATATTATGCTAGGATTTTCTACTAATCCAACGGTAATATTGATAATGATTTTATTAATATTCTTCATAGTAACTATGTTTATGGAATCCATTGCTACACTTACACTTTTTGTACCTATTGTATATCCAATAGCTATGTCTGTAGGAGTTGACCCAATAGTACTTGGAGTATTGATTACCATAGTTTGTGGAATAGGATTAGTTACACCACCTGTAGGAAACTGTCTATATGTTGCCGCTGATCTTATGAAAATAAGAGTAGGTAAGGTAGTTCCAACCCTTATGCCTTTTATACTTACTACAATAGTAATTATGGGTATAATCGTTGCAGTGCCACAATTAATTACATGGACAGATATTTTCATCTAGTTTTATAATATTTAATAATGTGCTATTATAAAAGAAAATGTGAGTTTGTCTTTCTAATATGCAATTGAAATAATATAAAATAGGGGAACAGAAAATGATTGAAAAAAGTTATTTGAATAATACTATTGGCGGTAAAACCGTCGTTGATAAGATTGTTGACAATATTGCCAATGCTATTATAAATGGTGAGCTAAAGCCTGGAGAAAAATTGCCTACTGAAAAAGAATTATGTGAATCTATGGATGTTGGGAGAAACTCTGTACGTGAAGCCATAAAGATATTAGAGGCATATGGAGTAGTACACATACGTCGTGCAGAAGGAACCTTTGTAAATAAGGAATATGATAGCAAGATGTTATATCCTATTCTTTACGGAATTATTTTACAAGAGGATTATATAGATCAGATGATTGAGCTTCGTAAGGTGATAGATATAGGAGTTTTACAAGTTGCGGCTAGTAAAATAAGCGAAAAAAGCTTAGAAACAGTAAGGCAGTCGCTTAGAAATCTTGAAGGTGAAATCCTTAAACCTAATCCAGATCCAGAATTGATATTTGAAGTTGATGCTGCTTTTCATGAAGCCATTTTTAGTGTAACGGATAATATATTGTTAAAAAGTATTTGTAATTATGTTGATAATATTACCAGAAAATCGCGAATTTATGCTAATGAAGAGATTTTAAAACTTAATGAAGTTGATAAATTCATAGATTTACATAGAAGGATGGTTAATGTTATTGCAGAAAAACAAATTGAATTAGTTCCCCTTATAGTGACAGAGCATTATCAGTTCTGGGAAGATGTTATATAAAATGTGGCAGATATTTATATCTGCCACAAATCATAATAAGGATGGTGTTATACATGGACAAAGTATTAATATCAGTAGCTCCCGTAGCTGCTACTGATGACAAAATAGATCCGATAAAGATAGCAAATGATGTTATTAACTGTGCTAGGGCAGGTGCTGCCATGGTTCATTTACATGTGCGTGATTCTAAGGGGAATTTAACAACTGACATGGCAGTTCTTAACGAAACCCTTAGGCTTATAAGAGAGAAATCAGATATTATTATTCAAGTTTCTACTGGTGGTGTTTCTAATCTTACTATAGAGGAAAGATGTGCTCCTCTTTATAACGATTATGTTGAGGCATGTTCCCTTAACGTAGGATCAACCAACCTTGGAGATTCTGTTTATATCAATCCAATAAAAGACGTGGAATATTGTGTAAGAGAACTACTAAAGATGAATAAAACACCTGAAGTAGAAGCCTTTGAAATTGGTCATATTTACGCAGCGAAAGAATTAATGGCTAAATATGAATTTAAAGACCCTGTATTATTTACTATTGTTTTAGGTCATAAAGGCGAGGCGCCAGCTATCCCAGAAGCACTAGCGGCTATGCTCCCCCTAATACCAAAAGAAGCACTTTGGGGAATTACTCAGGCCAATCGAAAAGATTTTTCATTAATTGCTGCAGCCCTAGGGTTAGGTGCTAGTACGGTAAGAATTGGTTTTGAAGATAGTAGATATCTAGATAAAGAAACAATAGTAGATTCTAATCTCCCATTAGTTGAAAAAACAGTTAGATTGTTAAAAGCCATGGATAAAAAACCTTTAACACCAAATGAAGCTAGAGAAAAATTTAATATACAGAGGTAGGTGTAAAAGATGGAAAAACTCTTAGATTTAAATTTAAATGAACTTGATAAATATTCTTTAGTTAATGATAAAGAAATACAAAACTTACTAGACAATGAAATCAAACAAAATAAGCACAAAATAGTGGTGCTAGATGACGACCCTACTGGTGTTCAGACTGTACACGATATTAGTGTATATACAGATTGGTCTTATGATACGATTCGTAGTGGATTTGAAGAAACAAATCAAATGTTTTTTATTCTAACTAACTCAAGAAGCTTCTCTGTTGAACAGACTACAAAGATTCATAAGGAGATTGGTGAAAGGGTAGCAAGAGTAGGTAAAGAATTAAATCAGTCCTACCTAATAATTAGTAGAAGTGACTCTACACTGCGAGGACACTATCCCCTTGAAACAGAACTTCTAAGAGAAGAATTAGAGAAGAGCACTGATAGCAACATTGACGGAGAAGTTTTATGCTATTACTTTAAAGAGGGTGGAAGATATACAATTAACGATGTTCACTATGTAAGATATGGAGAAAAACTAATTCCAGCTGGACAGACGGAGTTTGCAAAGGACAAAACCTTCGGTTTTTCATCCTCAAACTTATGTGATTATATAGAAGAAAAAACAAAAGGAAAGTATCTTAGTGAAGATGTAATTACGATCTCTTTAGATGAGTTAAGAAGCCTTTCTTTTAAAAGCATTGAACAAAAGCTTCTTGATATAAATAACTTTAATAAAGTTGTAGTCAATGCTATTGATGCAAGCGATATTAAGGTGTTTTGTATTGCATTATACCGTGCAATAGCAAAAAATAAGAATTTCCTATTTAGGACTTCGGCAGGTTTTGTAAAGGAACTAAGTGGTGTTAGTTATAAGCCACTACTTAATGCAGAAGAGATGATACAAGGTAATAAGAATGCTGGTGGAATAGTAGTAGTTGGATCTCACACAGCAAAGACCACTACACAGTTAGAGAATATGTTTGATCTAGAAGGGCTTAAATTTATAGAATTTAATTCAGACTTAGTGTTAGAAGAGGGCAGACTAGAAGAAGAAGTTAAGAAAGTAGTGGAACAGGAAGAAGAATTCATTAAGAATGGAACTACGGTAGTTGTATATACCAAGAGAAAGGTTCTGACTTTTGATAATGATACAGAGGAAGAAGCACTAAGAAGATCTGTAAAAATATCTGAAGCAGTACAGGAACTAGTAGGGAGACTTACTGTAACTCCTAAATTCGTAGTTGCAAAGGGTGGAATTACATCAAGTGATATAGGAACAAAGGCGTTACAGGTAAAAAGGGCTAATGTTTTAGGTCAGATCAAACCAGGTATTCCAGTATGGCAAACAGGTAAAGAAAGCAAGTTTCCAAACATACCTTATATAATATTCCCTGGTAATGTTGGTGACGATAAGACTTTAAAAGAAGTTGTTGAAAAATTATTATAAAAGTTACAGTAACATAATATGATTAAGAGACAAAGACCTTTCATTTGTAGGCTGAATGTACCGTCCCCCAAAAGTTAGACAAAAAAACTAACTTATTGAGGTCACATCAGAATAAAAAGCAAATGAAAGGTCTTTATTATTTCCGAATGATAAATATTTAACATAAATACAATTAAGATATATAAGTTTGTTGTGATTTTTCTATAATAAAGTTAGAACTTCTATAAAACCATTGAAACATTTATTAGTTTTTTGTTG
>CAZUDG010000082.1:0-5941 GCA_964618775.1 uncultured Lachnospiraceae bacterium
ATTATAACAAATATAATTTAACAATACAAGAAGATTTTGTGTGGAATCTTAAGTTCAATCTTATGTGGAATATTATATGATATAAGGGTTAAAATTGACTACAAATAATTAACTTGCTATAATTTAGCTGTTTGATAAATTAAAATGCTATCAGATGAAATGTAAATAGAAATAGAATAGGAGACAAGCATGTCACTTGCAAGTATTGTTACAGAACAAGTTATAATTGTACTTGTTATATTATTTATTGGAGTTATTTGTTATAAAGTTAAATTAATAGATGAAAAAACCAATGAAAAATTAACAAACATATTATTAATGTTAGTTACGCCAATATTAATTATAGTTTCATATCAAAGAGAGTTTAGTGGTGAACTGGTAAGGGGTTTGTTAACTTCCTTTGTTCTAGCCACTATCACCCATCTACTTGGCATTGTAATTTCATATTTGCTGTTTAGAAAAAAGAAATTAGCTAGAGTAAATATAAATGAAATAAAAACCTTAAGTAGAGTAGACAATCCTGATGTTGCAGTAGAAAGAATGTCAGCCATATATTCTAATTGTGGGTTTATGGGTATCCCATTGATAAACGGAGTGTTTGGTAGTGAGGGAGTCTTTTATACAACGGCTTACATAACTATTTTTAATATTTTGATTTGGACCCATGGAATTATCATGATGGATCGTACTGATAAGGGAAACAAGTTAAGTTTGTTAGATATATTAAAGAAATTAGCTTCTCCTACTATTATTTCTATTATCATAGGATTACTATTATTTATATTTCAAATAAAGTTGCCTAAAGTTATATATAGCTCTTTTGATCATATTGCAAGTTTGAATACACCACTTGCCATGTTAGTAGCAGGGGCTACTATAGCCCAAACTAGCATAATAAGTGTATTCAAAAATCACAGAATATATATATTGTCATTCGTAAGGTTGCTGTTAATACCTATATTATCCTTAATAATATATAGTAGGTTTCCGATAAATAATACTGTATTATTAACAAATATTATTTTAACGGCTTCTCCTGTAGCAACGACAGTTGTCATGTTTTCTGTTAGGTACAAGAGGGATCATATATATGCATCAGAGATATTTGCAGTGACAACAATACTAAGTAGTATTACCATCCCCTTAGTATTAACAATTGCAGAGAAGTTAATATAGTCTATATTTTATCATTCAGGATAAGATTTGAAAATAAAAACAAAAAAGGACCTCATGAATTTCATGAGGTCCTTTTGAATGTTCTTTTAATGTTTAGAATTAATTAATCATCTTGAGCCATTCTAGCCAATTTTTTGTATTTTTGTTTTGCATACTTTTCAGCATTATCAAATAACTCTTTAGCTCTTTCTGGATTACTACGAGCAAGTCTATTGTAACGATTCTCGTTCATAAGGAATTCTTGGTAATCCATAGTAGGTTCTTTAGAATCTAATTGGAAAGGATTCTTTCCTTCTTCAGCTAAACGAGGGTCAAAGCGGAATAAGTGCCAGTAGCCTGCTTCAACAACTGACTTCTCTGTTGTTTGAGCAAATGTTAATCCACCCTTCATTCCATGGTTAATACATGGTGCATAAGCAATAACAATTGATGGACCTGGATAATTCTCAGCTTCTACTAATGCTTTTATAGCTTGGTTATAGTTAGCACCTTGAGAAATTTGTGCTACATAAACATATTCGTAAGTCATAGCAATTGCTGCTAAGTCTTTCTTCTTAGTTTCTTTACCAGCTGCAGCAAATTGTGCTATAGCTCCTGTTGGAGTAGCTTTTGAAGATTGTCCACCAGTATTAGAATAAACTTCTGTATCAAATACAAGGATGTTAACGTCTTCACCACTTGCTATAACGTGGTCTAAACCACCAAAGCCGATATCATAAGCCCAGCCGTCACCACCAAAAATCCATTGTGATTTCTTAGCTAGATATTCTTTGTTGTCTAAAATATTTTTCTTGTGCTCATTATCGCAGTCTTCAACACAATTTTCCATTGCTGCAATTAATTCTCTACTTGCAGGAGCGTTTAAAGTACTAGAATCTTTAGTCTCTAGGTAATTTTCACAAGCTGCTTTAATTTCTTCGTTTTGAACTGTTTTGGCAAGAGCTTCAACATTTTTAATTAGACGTTCTCTTAAAGTCTTTTGTGCAAGAGACATACCATATCCGAACTCAGCGTTATCTTCAAATAATGAATTTTGCCAAGCTGGACCACGGCCATCTTTACCTACTGTATAAGGTGTTGATGGAGAGGAAGCTCCCCAGATTGATGAACAACCAGTAGCATTAGCTATATACATTCTATCTCCAAATAATTGAGTAGTAAGCTTAGCATAAGGTGTTTCTCCACAACCAGCACAAGCACCTGAGAACTCAAGTAATGGTTTCTTAAATTGACTACCCTTAACAGTTGTCTCTTTGAATTTATCTGTAACAGCTTTATCAGTAACCATATCCATACCGTAATCAAATAATTCTTGTTGGTCTAATTGGGTTTCTTGAGGTTTCATAACTAAAGCTTTATTACCCTTCTTACCTGGACAAACATTTGCACATGATCCGCAACCTTGACAATCAGCTGGGGATACAGAGATTGTAAATTCGTATTCCTTTAATCCATTCATAGTAAGAGTAGTAGTACCTTCTGGAGCATTTGCCACTTGTTCTTCATTCATAGCAATAGGACGAATAGTTGCATGTGGACAAACATAAGAACAGAAGTTACATTGGATACAATTTTCAGGAATCCATTCAGGAACAGTAACTGCAATACCACGTTTTTCGTATGCGGCTGTACCAGATGGAACGGTACCATCTACATAATCAACAAAGGCAGAAACAGGTAATTCATAACCTTCTTGTGCATTAACTGGACCAGCTATATTATTAACAAAACTTAGAAGATCTTTTCTGTCTCCTGTAGCAGTAGATAATAGGTTCTTATCTCCTTCATTAGCCCAGTCTGCTGGCACTTCAACTTCTTGTATACCTTCAACACCACGATCAATTGCATCATGATTCATTTTAACAATAGCTTCACCCTTGCTACCATAGGAAGCTGTAGCAGCGTCTTTCATATATTTAACGGCATCTTCTACTGGAATAATATCTGCCAACTTAAAGAATGCAGATTGTAATACTGTATTAATACGAGTACCAAGACCAATTTCTTCACCAATTTTGAAACCATCAATTACATAGAACTTAATGTTATGTTCAGCCATGTAACGTTTAACTTGTCCAGGAAGATGTGAATCAATTTCATCTAAATCCCAGTTACAGTTAAGAAGGAAGGTTCCGCCATCTACTAAGTCTTGAACCATGTTATATTTGTTAATGTATGCAGGATTATGACATGCAACAAAATTCGCTTTTTTAATAAGGTAGGTTGACTTAATTGGGTCTGTACCAAAACGTAAGTGAGATACTGTAATACCACCAGATTTTTTAGAGTCATAATCAAAATATGCTTGTGCATACATATCAGTATGATCACCAATAATCTTAATTGAGTTCTTGTTAGCACCTACAGTACCATCTGAACCAAGTCCCCAGAACTTACAAGAAATAGTTGCTTCAGGAGTAGTATTAGCGTTATCTTTAACGTCAAGAGAAAGATGAGTTACATCATCAACAATTCCAATTGTAAATCTTTCTTTTTCAGTGTTATTGAAAACAGCAATTATTTGACCAGGAGTTGTATCTTTAGAAGCTAAACCATAACGGCCTGTGAATACAGGGATATCATGGAATTTAGTTCCTTTTAATGACGCTACAACATCAAGGTATAGAGGTTCTCCAACTGAGCCAGGCTCTTTTGTTCTATCTAATACACTGATTTGTTTAACAGAATCAGGAATAGTATTAACAAAGTGGTCAACGCTAAATGGTCTGTATAGTCTTACTTTTAGTAAACCATACTTGCCACCCCTTGCATTCAAATAATCGATTGTTTCTTCGATAGTGTCATTAACAGATCCCATTGCAATAATAATGTGTTCTGCATCTTCTGCACCATAGTAGTTAAATAGTTTATAATCAGTTCCTATTTTCTCATTAACTTTATTCATGTAATCTTCAACGATTCCAGGAACAGCATTGTAATATGGATTACTTGCTTCTCTAGCTTGGAAGAAGATATCTGGGTTTTGAGCTGTACCACGAGTTACAGGTCTTTCTGGATTTAATGAGTTACTACGGAAAGCTTTTATTGCATCCATATCAACCATATCTGCTAAATCTTCATAATCCCATGCTTGGATTTTTTGAATTTCGTGAGAAGTTCTAAATCCATCAAAGAAATGTAGGAATGGAACTTTGCCTTTAATTGCTGCTAAGTGAGCAACTGCACCTAGATCCATAACTTCTTGTGGGTTTGTTGAAGCAAGTAGAGCATAGCCTGTTTGACGACATGCATAGATGTCTGAATGATCTCCAAAAATAGAAAGAGCATGACTTGCAAGGGCACGTGCTGATACATGAATAACAGAAGGTAATAGTTCCCCTGCCATCTTGTACATATTAGGAATCATTAAAAGTAACCCTTGAGAAGCAGTATATGTTGTAGTAAGAGCACCAGCAGCTAAAGAACCATGCACCGCACCTGCCGCACCTGCTTCTGATTGCATCTCTGATACTTGAACTTCATCGCCAAAGATATTCTTTCTTCCATCAGCAGCCCAGGCGTCTGTGTATTCGGCCATATCTGAAGATGGTGTGATTGGATAGATAGCGGCAACGTCTGTAAAAGCATAAGAGACATGAGCTGCAGCGGTATTTCCATCCATGGTTTTCATTTTTCTTGCCATGATAAAATTTTCCTCCTTAAAAAATATATAATTAAGTTTAGTGATTAGAAACGCACATAAAAGGCATCAAAAAAAAGATTTTGTGCCCCCTTAATTAATGATATTGTATATTATTGTTATTTGTTATAGACTTATCTAATAGAAACATTAAGATAATCGATGTTTCCCTTTGTCTACTATACAAGATTATCACTATTAGTCGAAACTGTAAAGAGTATATTATGAAAAACTTTAATAAAAATTCAAAATTGTTAAGACTTTCACTAAAAACAAATGTGGCAAATATAGAATTACGAAAAACAATAAAAGAAGAATAATTTATTGTTTTTATAGATAAGATATACAATAGCCATGATATTATTAATTTATATAGTATAATCTTGACAAGAAATAGGTGATAGTCTATAATGTTCTGAATAAAAGAGAGGCTAGGATGCATAATATAGATTGCAGTAACTAGATATAAAATGGAGGAAGGTATTTATAAAATGAGTGGGAAAACTAAAAAACATATGCTTAGACCAAAAGGCTTATTAAAACTAGAATTAGAGCTTGATGATTTAAAAGTAAACAAAAGAAAAGACGTAGCGGGGAAGATTAAAGAAGCTAGAGAACAAGGTGACTTATCTGAGAATGCAGAATATGATGCTGCTAAAGACGAGCAAAGAGATATAGAGGCTAGGATTAGTCAGATATCTGCCGTACTTAAGAATGCAGAGAAATTACTCTTAGAAGAATTATCTATGGATGCAATTGAGGTAGGCCATACAGTAAAACTACTAGAAGTTGAATTTGATGAAGAAGTTGAATATACTTTAGTAGGATCACCAGAAGAGATAGATAGTATGGAAGGTATGATTTCTGACGAATCTCCTGTAGGTAAATCATTGATTGGAGCAAAAATAGGGGATGTAGTTGGAGTTAAAACTCAAGCTGGTATCTTTGAATATGAAGTATTAGAAATAAAAATAGATAATGAAATATAATTATGACAAGCACCATTGGAAGGCTCCGAAAAACATAAGCTACTAGGTGGATATCTATAGAATATCAAAAAGTTTTTCGGAGCTTTCCTTTTGAACTGAAAGGAAGAATATTGTGGCTGAAGAAAAAGATATAAAT
>CAZUDG010000082.1:6041-7526 GCA_964618775.1 uncultured Lachnospiraceae bacterium
GCTTTCCTTTTGAACTGAAAGGAAGAATATTGTGGCTGAAGAAAAAGATATAAATGAATTATTGCAAGTAAAAAGAGACAAGCTAGAAGAACTAAAAGCGAATGGTAAAGATCCATTTCAGATTATGGAATATGATAGTAGTCATTATTCTGCTGATATAATTGATAATTATGATGAACTAGAAGGCAAAGAAGTAACTCTTGCTGGTAGAATTATGACAAGAAGACTTATGGGTAAAGCCTCTTTTTGTAATATACAAGATTATAAAGGTAATATACAATCCTATATTAGGCGAGATGATATTGGCCAGGAATCCTATGAAGACTTCAAAAAATATGATCTTGGAGATATTATAGGTATTAAAGGAACGGTTTTTAAAACAAAAACAGAGGAAATATCAATAAAGGCAAGTGAAGTAATTCTTCTTTCTAAGTGTTTGCAAGTCCTACCTGAAAAGTTTCATGGACTGAAAGATACAGATATTAGATATCGACAAAGATATGTTGACTTAATAATGAATCCCGCTGTTAAGGATACTTTCATTAAAAGATCACAAATCATAAGAGAAATACGTAACTACTTAGATGGCCAAGATTTTATGGAAGTAGAGACTCCTGTACTAGTAGATAATGCAGGTGGGGCAGCAGCAAAACCATTCCTTACACATCACAATGCCCTGCATCAAGATTTAAAACTAAGAATATCTCTTGAATTATATTTAAAGCGCCTGATTGTAGGAGGCTTGGATAGGGTCTATGAAATAGGCCGTGTATTTAGGAATGAAGGTCTATCAACTAGACATAACCCGGAGTTCACACTTTTAGAACTGTATCAAGCATATACCGATTATCATGGCATGATGGACTTGGTAGAAGAATTGATTAGAACTGTAGCACAGAAGGTGCTTGGTAGTTCAACAATCTCCTATGATGGAGTAGAGATTGATTTATCAAAACCATTTACAAGGATTGCAATGGTAGATGCTGTTAAAGAATATGCTAATATAGAATTTACAGAAGAAATGACAGATGAGGAAGCTAAGGCTTTAGCTGACGACCACCATATAGAATATGAAAAGATCCATAAAAAAGGTGATATTTTAAACATGTTTTTTGAAAAATATGTAGAAGAGCAATTAGTTCAACCTACATTTGTATTGGACTATCCAATAGAAATATCGCCACTTGCAAGTAAGAAGCCTTCTAATCCTAATTTTACAGAAAGATTTGAACTTTTTATTACAAAAAGGGAAATGGCAAATGCTTTCTCAGAGTTAAACGACCCAATTGATCAAAGGGAAAGATTCAAACATCAAGAAGCATTGCTAGCAGCAGGGGATGAAGAAGCTAACTCGGCAGACGATGACTTTTTAAATGCATTAGATTTTGGAATGCCACCTACTGGTGGTATTGGTATTGGAATTGACCGTCTTGTAATGTTGTTGACAGATTCAGCATCAATAAGGGATGTGTTGTTGTTCCCGAC
>CAZUDG010000083.1:0-7465 GCA_964618775.1 uncultured Lachnospiraceae bacterium
TTAGAATTAAAGCGAAGACTTAAAAAAACTGGAGTAACATTTTCAAAAATGTGTGGATGTTATGTGAGTTCAAATAAGGAAGTTTTATTAAATATAGATGAAATGTTTTTAAATCTAGAAGATGATGAATTTGATAAATACTTAGATATTGCCAAGAAAACACTATCAGGCACTCTAGGAAACAACCTACTTAAACTAGACTTTCCACTTGAAGAAGAATTTACTGGTGGAAAACAACACTTTTTAATGGAGCTTAGGGATAGCAAATTAAAAGATGGAGAATTACTTGATAAGTTTTATCAGAATATAATAGACAGCTATGATTATCCAGGTAATTATCTAATTTTACTATTTCATGATTTATATGATGTTATTAAAAAGACAACGGATAAGTTTAGCTTAGATGAATCAGAAGAAGTTTATGAATATCTAATCTGTGCTATATGTCCTGTTGAACTAACAAAAGCAGGACTTGGATATCTAGAAAACGAAAATCGAATAGGACCACGTAACCGTGATTGGGTTGTAAGCCCCCCAGATACAGGGTTCATTTTCCCAGCATTTACTGATCGAAGCACTGATATACATTCAACTTTATTTTATACGAAAAAGCCTCTAGAACCTCATAGGGAGATAATAGAATCAGTATTAGGATGCCCTTCAAAAGCTACGGCTGCAGAACAAAAAAAGACTTTCCAAACAATCGTTAAAAAAGCTGTAAATGATTCTGAAGAAGAAAAAAGAGTCTTTGGTGATATTCAGGAAAGTTTTAGTCTACTTATAGGGGAACAGGCTGAATTGTCAGATTCATCAGAAGAACCCATAATACTTACAAATGAATCAATACGTGAGATTTTGACAGAAAACTCTTTGCCAGAAGAATTATCAGAAAAAATAGGAATGGCTTATGAAGAAAACTTTGCTGATGAATTACCTGTAGTTGATTTTTTACTTGATAAGAAAGTGCTTGCAGAAAATGACAAAAGAAAAGTAGAAAAGGCACTTATGGAAAAGGTGGAGATTTTGGAAGTACAGTTGGAGGAAGCAAAAAATTATACGGCAGCTTCCTTATCAGCTAGTAGTGATGAGATAGAAGAGGTAGACAGTAGTAAGCATGATGTTATAAATGGAGACAGTAAGAATTCCAACTATGATGTGGTATTACATGTTAAACCTAAAAAAATAGAACAAATTACATATCAATACATTAATGGTAAGAAACACATTGTAGTTCCTATTGATGAAGATGAACAAGTAAATGTAAATGGTAGGAAAGATTTGATGTAGCTTGTAGCATTTCAAACAATCAAAACATTAAAGGAGGAAATGTTTAATATGAAAGAAATCAATTTTGGAATTATTGGCTGTGGTGACGTTACTGAGAAAAAAAGTGGACCAGCTTTTCAAAAATTGGAAGGTTCCAACCTTTATGCTGTTATGAGACGTGATGAAGAGAAACTTAGGGATTATGCCCAAAGACATGGTGTTGATAAATATACAAGCAATTATCTTGATCTTTTAAATGATCCTTTAATTGATGCCATTTATATTGCAACACCTCCTGAAAAACATTGCTTTTATACCCTTGAAGCTGCAAAATACGGTAAAGCAGTCTATGTTGAAAAACCAATGGGTATGACTGTCTCAGAATGTCATGATATGATACAGGCATGCAAAGATAATGATGTTCCATTATTTGTTGCATATTATAGGCGTGAGCATGATAAGTTTAAAAAAATTAAAGAGTTAATTGACACAAAGGCTTTAGGTGATATTAGATCATTTAATTACAAATATACATCCCCTGTACCTATATTAGATCCTAACCGGTCCTGGCTTCTAGATGAAAAGGTCTCTGGAGGTGGCCTATTATATGATGTTGGATCACATATGATAGATACCATCTTATATTTATTTGGTGATGTTAAATATGCCACTGGTGTATCTTCAAACCAAAGCAAATCTTATGGTGTCCACGATAATACTTCAGGACTAATACAATTTAAAAATGGAGTACAAGGGACACTTCAACTGACCTTTAACGGAAATGCTAATCATGATGAAATGACTATAGTAGGTAGCGAGGCTACTTTAGTCTTTTCAATTATGTCAAATGATCCTGTTAAATTACGTACTCAAAGCAAGACAGAAGGGTATTGGTTCAAAGATCTTGAACATGTGCAAATGCCACTAATAAAGAGGGTTGTTGATACTCTTTTAGGCAAGGATAATTATGATACTGATGGGGTGTATGGTTTAAGAACACAAGAAATTTTAGAAACATTTGAAAAAAGTGAGTCAATCATATATGAATAATCCAAATTAAAATTATTCTATGAATTAATATTATTCTACGAGTTAATAAGCATAAAAATACATGTAAAATACAAAAATCTAGCTTAAAATAGAAACGGCTCCTATGTCAGTTAAAAGGAGCCGTTTTTCTAGAGTATATTTTGTATTTTAATCTTTTCTAATTCTGCAATATGGTCCAATAAAAACTTTAAAACTTGAACACTAGCAAGTGCTTCATCTTTAGTCATTTCTTTTATATATTGAGGAAGTTTTTGTAACTCTATTTCAATAGTATCTATTTCTTGATGATTTGAAAATAATTTTATTGTTTTTGAATAATGTTTCCAATTATCTGTTAACTCTATTGAGCTTTGGTATGCTCTATTCCAGTTTCCATCGATAATTTGCTGTTCTATATCATTATTAAGGCTTCCTAAATCTTGAGAAACATTATTTAAGTAGTCAATGGAAAAAGATATAGCAAATATCATAAATATTGATATTATTAAAGATATAACAACATTTTTCATGAATACTACTTACCTTCTTTCTTAAGTTGATATATAAACTTTCCATTTGAATCTAATAAAGCCAGAAAAACTTGATCATATAATATGTTTTTCTGCTTCAGTTGGGTATCAAGCCAAGACTTGTTTTTGTTTGCAATCTCTAAATTTTTGTTGTTAACTTTGCCATCAAGGATCAATGTTACAGGTAGCATATTGGGGTTAGTCTTTATATTTAAATCCTTTTTTGTAGCTGGTTCCAGTTCACTTTTGGGGATTATAGATAATTGCCCACCAGTTTCCAAGATAGCATACTCTATATCTTCAAGATTGTAATACTCTTTCAACCTCAGTTCTTCCAGCAAATCATTAAGATTAAGTCTGTTATTTTTAAGTTCATTAATATTAATTTTCCCTTTTTCTATTATTATACTTGGCTTACCACAAAAGATCTTCCTGGCAGCTTCGCTTTTAAGCTGTAAGGTGGAAATAACTACTTGTAAAACTAACAATGTTACAATTGGGATTATTCCATGAAACAGCGGTATACTTGTGTCTTGCATAGGCATTGCCGCAAGTTCCGAAACCATCAGAGCAATTACAAGCTCAAAAGGTTGGAGTTGACCTATTTGCCTTTTTCCCATTATTCGCATAATAAATACCACTATAAAATATAAAATTATAGATCTAATTAAAACTATATACATTAAATCACTTCCTTTTAAATTGTTTATTTTGATATTCATTGTTAATTATTTGAAATTATGGTACAAATTATACTTAATTGAACAATAATTGTTTTTTTAAAAAATGCTACAAGTTTATAATCATATTGACAATTATCGATATGAATGATAATCTTATTATGTGATATTGATACATATCGATATCATTGATACATATATTATATTAGGAGGTAATAACATGAAATACTCATTTCCAGAATATATTCCTGCAATTAAAGCCTTGTCAGATGAAACAAGATTAAGGATTATTGACATGCTTTCGTGTGGAGAAATGTGTGCGTGTGCTATATTAGAAGAATTTAGTATTTCCCAATCTACACTTAGTTATCATTTGAAGATACTATCTGATAGTGAACTTATACATGCTAGACGTGATGGGGCTTGGATGAGGTATACCTTAAATAAGGAAAGACTTGATGAATTAATGGACTTTTTAACAATAATAACAAATGAAAAAGAAGATTGTAATTGTAAAAATTATATTAATAAAACATATAACAAGTAAATCAATTATAAAGCTATTTTGGGAGGATTATTATGCGTGGTGAAAAATCACAGGGAATTAGTTTTTTTAGTAAGTATTTAACTGTTTGGGTGCTTATTTGTATGATAGTAGGAGTGTTGCTAGGTAAGTTTCTACCAGCTGTTCCTGCATTTCTAAATCAATTTGAATATGCCAAAATTTCCATACCAATAGCAATATTAATATGGATAATGATTTACCCAATGATGATGAAAGTAGATTTTAAGAGCATTAAAAATGTTGGTAAAAACCCAAAGGGCCTATATGTGACTTGGGCTACAAACTGGCTTATTAAACCATTTACCATGTATGCAATAGCATCATTTTTCTTTTTTATAGTGTTTAAGAATATTATTACACCAGATCTTGCAACACAATACCTTGCAGGAGCAGTACTTCTAGGTGCAGCACCATGTACAGCAATGGTATTTGTATGGAGTACTTTAACAAAAGGTGATCCTGCTTATACAGTAGTTCAGGTGGCTACAAATGATTTAATCATATTGATTGCATTTATACCTATTGTAAAGTTTTTACTAGGTGTCAGCGATGTGGCGGTTCCATGGGATACCTTGATTTTGTCTGTAGTACTTTTCGTTGTTATACCTCTAGCAGGAGGAATCCTTACTAGAATGTTTGTTAGCAATAAAAAAGGTGAAGAATATTTTGAAAATGAGTTTTTGCCCAAATTTGATGGTGCAACTACCACAGGATTATTACTAATGTTGATATTGTTATTTGCAACCCAATCTGAAGCTTTACTAAGTAATCCTTTTCATATAGTTCTTATTGCAGTGCCACTTAGTATTCAAACCTTTTTGATTTTCTTCATTGCATATTTAGTCTCAAGGGTACTTAAATTACCTTTTAATATTGCAGCTCCTGCTGGTATGATAGGTGCATCAAACTTTTTCGAACTGGCAGTTGCCGTTGCAATTGCACTATTTGGAACAACATCTCCAGCAGCTCTTGCTACTACAGTAGGAGTTTTAACCGAAGTACCATTAATGCTTTTACTTGTTAAAATTGCAAACAAAACCAAACACTGGTTCCCAGAGTCAATTTCAGAAGCAAAAACAGAACCAATACAAGTAACTAATAATAATTTATGATTATTATAATCTTAAATGAGAGATAATATATTAAGAATATAGAGATTTACCAGCCAGCATAAAAACGAGAGTGAGGTAGATAAAATGAGTGAAAATAAATTAAAAGTTGGTTTTATATGCGTTCACAACTCATGTAGAAGCCAGATTGCAGAAGCTTTAGGGAAACATCTCGCTGGTGATGTATTTGATAGTTACTCAGCAGGTACAGAAACCAAACCACAAATCAATCAAGATGCTGTACGGTTAATGAAAGATATCTATGGAATTGATATGGAGAAAACACAACATTCAAAGTTAATTGATGAAATTCCTCCATTAGATATTGTAATTACAATGGGGTGCAACGTGGACTGTCCTTACCTTCCAAGTAGACATAGGGAAGATTGGGGATTAGATGATCCTTCGGGTAAAGATGATGATGAGTTTAGAAAAACAATTCAGATTATAGAGGAAAAAATACTCAATTTAAAAGAAAGAGCAAAACAACTATAATATTAAACATAACTATATAAGATAAGGCTACTAATTATTTTCTGATGTTCTCTTAAGAAAGAAAAAAATTAGTAGCCTTTATTATTTTTATATTTAATTTTTTGAATAGTTATTTAAAAGTAGAAGAGAAGAGTTGGATCATAAAATCCTAATATTCACAATTCTTTTAATGACATGATATACTATATTTGAAAATATTTTTAATTGTGAAATGAAAATGTCATGTATCTTCATCTAATAAGTAGAATGAATATCAAAAAGATGGAAATGAAGGTGATCAATGCAATGTTTATTAAAAAGATTGACCAAGAAACATATATCTCATTTATAACAGAAAATAAAGAAATGCTTTATAGAGTTGCATTTTGTTATCTTCATAATGAAATTAAATCCTTAGATGCAGTTGATGAGGCAGTATATAAAGGATATGTACATCTCCATGATTTAAGAGAGCCAAAGTATCTAAAAACATGGGTTACTAGAATATTAATTAATGAATGCTTGAAAATTATTAAGAATAGTAAAAGAGAAATAGATATGGATATATTACCTGAAAACTCAGGAAATTCAGGTTTAGGAGAAGACTCAATTCACTTAAAGATTGAAATTGATAAATTACCAGAAGATCTAAAATCAGTAATCATATTAAGATATTTTGAAGGGTTTACCATAGCTGAAACTGCAAAAATATTAGGAATACCAGATGGTACAGTGTCTACACGCTCAAGGAAAGCATTAAAAACTTTGAGAGTAAGCCTATCTGATTAGTAAGGAGTTGACCACAATGAATAATAAACAATGGGAAGAATTAAGAAATAAATCATTCAAATATCCAGATGACCTTGCTGATGTAGAAGAAAGACTTAAGAATCGTATTGGAAAAGAAAAAAGGAAAAAGAAAACTATATTAAGTTCCCTAACTGCTATTGCAGCATCAGTAATCTTTGTTTTATTAATAAATACTAGTCCAGCTTTTGCAAACACTATAGCTAGGATTCCTGTTATAGGGGAGCTTGTAGAATATGTGAAATTTGATAGGAGTTTAAGTAAGGCAATTGATAATGAATATGTACAAGAAGTTAATCTTGTTGACTGGGATGATGATAATAGATTACTTCTACCATATGTTATAGCTGATGAAAAGAATTTGGTATTATTTTTTCAAATACCTGAAGACTTTGAACAAGAGAAAAATCAATGGATTAATATTTCATTAAAAAATATGAAGGACAGTGGTACAGGAGAGAAGATTGAAGGATATAGTTATACAACTTCCGGACTGTCATTGGAAGCAAGAGAAGAAAACTATGGATTTATTATGCAAAACTATCATTTCACAGAAGGAAAATTACCAAAAATGATTGATATAGAAGTTGAAGTTTTAATTGAGAATTTTCATACTCCAGAAGAAACTGTAATATCTACCGAACCTTATAATTACACATCTAATTCATCCCTAGATAATATTGGAACATTTAACTTTCATATAGAGTTAGAAGATTTTGTTGACCCCATAATCTATGAAATAAATGAAAATCATACAGTATTTGGTCAAAACATTGTAGTAGAAGATATGAAGGTATATCCTACAGGAACAGAAGTAAGCTTTTCATTTCCTATAGAAAACTCAAGCTTAATTAAAGAACTTGAATTGGAAGTAATTTTAGGAGATAATGACATTGTAAAAGGTAAAATTAATGGATTAAGTGCCACTTATAATAATGAAAGTATGTTTGTTTTTATTGAATCAAATTATTTTGGCAAAGCTAAAGAACAAGAGTTATTAATTAA
>CAZUDG010000084.1:0-4736 GCA_964618775.1 uncultured Lachnospiraceae bacterium
TCAACTCCTTCAAGGTTATATTTACCTGCTACACTAGTTACAGTGGTGGACAAATGTAGGGGAATACCATAGTCATGTAAACACTGGAAGACATTTCTTTGAAGTCCCCCAGGATGGTCCATAATTTCGTATACACCTTCTACCTTAATACCTTCAAGCTTCATTCTTCTAGCCATTATCAGTCCAATATCACCTGAACCTAGAATCACTGCCCTTCTTCCAGGGATTAAACCTTCAATATTCATGTATCTTTGCAGGGTTCCTGCTGTCATAATTCCATTAGGACGAGTACCAAATATAAATACTTGATTTTTGGTTCTCTCTCTACAACCCATAGCTAAAATAACTGCCTTTGGAATGATTTCTAGTATTCCATCTGTTTGATTAATTGCATATGTGGTTTTGTCTTTTTGTAAATCAATTACCATTGTATTTAGTAGAATTTCTACATTACTAGCCTCAAGTTCATCAATAAAGACTTGTGCGTATTGAGGCCCAGATAGTTGTTTGTTAAATCTATGAAGGCCAAAACCATCATGTATACATTGTTGCAAAATGCCACCAGGTTCATTATTTCTTTCAGTTACTACAATATCCTCTATTCCAAGTTTACTTGCCTCTAGTGCTGCTGCAAGTCCTGCTGGACCTGCTCCAATAATAAGTAAGTCTGGCCTAATTGTTTTCATATATCTTTTCCTCCTCTTTATTATTATGTCTTGCACGTTTTTTAATAATATTGGAGTCAAAGCCTTTATAAGTAACTTCAGTAATGTCCTTGTTTAATTCTTCTGATATAATATGTACAATCTTAGGACTACAAAATCCCCCTTGACACCTGCCAGCAGTTGCTCTAGTCCTCTTTTTAATACCTACTACTGTTGTACAAGGAAGTGGCCTGTGTAGTGCATCAATAATTTCACCTTCTGTAATAGTTTCACACCTACAAACAATATTCCCATACTTTGGATTTTCCATGATTAATTTATCTTGTTCTTCTTTGGATAGTTTATTAAACATTACAAGTTTATGGCGAATTGGATTAAAGTCTTCTTTTATTCTCAGTTCTTTATTAAATCTACTATAGAATTCTCTTGTTAATTTAACTACTCGCTTTGCTATTGCTGGTGCAGAAGCAAGACCTGGAGACTGAATGGCAGCAGCATGGATAAATCCTATAGCCTTTTTTGATTCCTCTATTATAAAATCTTCTTTATAGTCTGGGGCTCGAATACCCGAAAAATAAGTAATAACATCTTTCTTGCTTGCCTGGCTATATACTTGTGAACCAATATTGAATGAATAATCAAAAGCTTTCTTGTCTACGGAGATGTCCTCTTTATCTGGGGTTTCTTGGGCTGATGGACCCCACAGCGGATTTCCAGAAACAGTTCTCATTCCTCCTCCACCTTTTGAGTGTTTACTTTTTAACTTGCTAGAGAGTGCAACATTTATTCTAGGACCTTTGGTATTCTTATCAAGAATTAAATTAGTTCCTTTTCTAGGATGAATGGTATAAAACCTATCATCTGCCATATGGGCTACTTCATCAGCATAAACACCTGCCGCATTAATCACCAAATCACATTCTATAATGCCTTTATCGGTTACAACTGCATTAATTTTGCGGTTATTCGTCGTAATACCGCATACTTCTGTCTCTAGATAAAATTTAACTCCATTCATAGCTGCATTCTCTGCCAAAGCAATGGTCACTTCAAATCCATCTACATATGCAGTAGTAGGTGTCCAAAGGGCAATCTTAGGTTCTTTAGTTATACTTGGATCTATCTCCATGGCTTTTTTACCACTAACAAGCCTCATCTTAGGAACTCTATTAAGCCGACCAGCTATATATGCCATATTCAATGACCTCCTGTCGTCTCTAAAATAGGATAAGATAACTGATCCAGTTCTTTGAAACTCAAAATTCAAATCTTTTGCCCAATTAGAATAAAGCTTGTTACCTTCTATATTCATTTTCGCTTTTAAGGTAAATGGCATTACGGCATTGCCAGGATGAATCATTCCATCATTAGCTTTTGATGCACCTTCTGAAACATCCGCTTCCTTTTCTATAAGGGCAACATTTACATCATATCTTGATAACTCCCTGGCAATTCCACATCCTATAACACCGCCACCAACAACCACAACATCAACTCGGTCAATTACACCAATCTTCTCCCCTTGAGCCTTGCCTTTACTTCTGTCTCTTTTATCTACTTTACCAATGCTAGGCTCTAGATCATTGACTACATTCTTAATCTTTCTTTCCCTTGCTATTAGAAAGCCGATATTCACAACCTCGTCCCATGTTTCTACTTTTCCCTTCACATGGGCTATACCATCACCATCAATTACTAACTTGATTTGATCTGCTCCTAAACCATACTTGTTCTCTATCTTTTTCATGATTTTGGATTCTAAGTTTGTCTTTGCCATTATCCCCACTCCCTAGCTTTAGAATGAATATACATTATTTCGTACTTTTGCTTGATTTGATTATATCATACAGGAAATAACTGTCAATACAAACGTACGAATTATTGTACCTTTGAGCAAAGGTTGGGTGCAAGATTCCAAGTGCAGTTGAGTACTACTATAAATTTCATTGCTTTTGCCAGTCCATTACTATATAATATTATCAATATATAAGCATGTTGTGGCATTTAGAACGTCTAAACATAATCAAAGAAAATAGGAGAAGAAAAACCTTCTCTTATTTTTTAGTAATACTTTTACCTTACAGAAAGGAAGTTTTTAATATGGAAAGAATACGCCTAGGAAGAACCGACCTAATGGTTAGCAAAACTAGTTTTGGAGCTTTACCATTACAGCGTATAACATTTGATGAAGCTAGAGAACTTCTTCAAAAAGCATATAAGACAGGGATTAATTTTTATGATACTGCTAGAAGCTATAGTGATAGTGAAGAAAAGATAGGTTACGCCCTATCTGATGTCAGAGAAAATATTGTTATAGCAACAAAAAGTCAAGCAAAGACTGGTGAAGACCTATTAAAAGATTTAGAAATAAGTTTAAACAATTTAAAAACAGACTATATCGACATCTTACAACTACATAATCCTTCATTTTTACCTGTTCTTGGAGACGAAAGTGGTTTATACGATACCTTACTCTCACTTAAAGAAAAGGGCATAATAAGACATATTGGAATTACAAATCACAGATTAAATATAGCCCAAAAAGCTATCGAATCTAATCTCTATGACACTTTACAATTCCCTTTATCTTCCATCTCTTCTGAAGAAGATTTAACCTTAATAAAAGCTTGTAAAGACCAGGATGTAGGTCTTATCGCAATGAAAGCTCTATCAGGTGGTCTAATTACCAATGCTGCATCTACATTTGCATTCCTCAGGCAATATGACAACCTTGTACCTATTTGGGGTATACAAAGAGAAAGTGAATTAGATGAATTCATTTCCTTTGAAGAGAATCCTCCCATATTAGATGATGTAATGTGGCAAATAATCCAAAAAGATAGAGAAGATTTGTCTGGTAGCTTTTGTAGGGGATGTGGTTATTGTATGCCATGTCCTGTAGACATACCTATATCCATGGCAGCTAGAATGTCTCTACTTTTAGATCGCTCTCCTTATGAACCTTACATGACTGATGAATGGCGAGATAAGATGGATAGAATTAATGATTGTACCGAGTGTGGACATTGCAAGGCACAGTGCCCTTATGGTCTAGATACTCCTAGCTTATTAAAATCTATGTTGAAAAGATATGAAGACTTTTATATTAATTATCATCAAAATATATAATCAAAATCAAAGTAATAGTGGGTTATAGGTTACCTTTATCAACCTAAATATATTATCTAAGGAGATTAATATTTATATGAATTTTATATCTTATGTACATGACGGGAAAGAGAATTATGGTATTCTTAAAGATAACAAGACATCTATAGTTCCAATGAATAAAATTCTTGATAAAATAGGACAAGAAGTGCCTAGTAATTTATTGCAGTTTATCCAGATATATTCTGATAATCTAATTCCTAGCATAAAAGAGGCCTTAGGGAATACTTCCTTTGAAGAAATTCCCTTGGATGATGTGAAGATTACAGCTCCTATTCCTTACCCAAGAAGAAATGTGTTTTGCCTTGGTAAAAATTATGCTGACCATGCTGTAGAAATCAAAAGTTTACCTGGTAACAAGGCCGAAGTACCTAAAGAACCAATATACTTCACAAAAATTGCTGATCCAGCTCTTGGACACAAGGATGAAGTATATATTCCACAAGAATACACTAACTTGTTAGATTATGAGGTTGAGCTTGCTATTATTATAGGAAAAGATGGCAAGAACATATCAGCTGAGGAAGCAGAAGATTATATCTTTGGATATACAATTGCTAATGATATCTCTGCAAGAGATATCCAAAACAAACACATACAGTGGTTTAAAGGAAAAAGTTTAGATAATGCTTGTCCAATTGGACCTTGGATTGTAGACAAGTCTGATATTGATTTTCCTGTAGAACTTGATATTTCTTGTAGTGTTAACAGTGAAGTTAGACAAAATTCCAATACCAAAAATCTGATATTTGATATTCCAACAATTCTTTCAGATTTATCACATGGTATAACCTTAAGAGCTGGCGATATAATATTAACAGGAACCCCTGCAGGTGTAGGCATGGGTATGGATCCACCCAATTTATTGAAATCTGGAGATGTTGTTGAATGCACAATTGAAAA
>CAZUDG010000084.1:4836-7420 GCA_964618775.1 uncultured Lachnospiraceae bacterium
TTACTGATTCTAACTTTTTTCAATTTTACGTTGCCAAATAAAACATTTGTCCCTATTTCTCTTACACTCTTTGGTATAGTGATCTTAGTCAAGTTATAACATTTATAAAATGCTGAATCTTCTATCCTTTTAACAGTTCTTGGTATATCTACTTCTTTTAGGCTGCTACACTCATAAAATGCACCTTCACCTATACTTATAACACTATCTGGTATAGATATCTTAGTAAGATTATTACAACGATAAAAGCTTCCTTCACCTATTGACATAACCCCTTTTGGTATTACAAACTCTGTTAGATTACTGCAACCATAAAAGGTCCACTTCATACTGCCAATTGAATTATCTGGGAGTGTAATCTCCTTTAAACTGCTACAGCCATAAAAGGCTCCATCTCCTATAACTCTTACACTATCGGTAATTGTGATTTTAGATAGGCTGCTACATCCTGAAAAAGCATATTCTCCAATACTTGTTACGCTAGATGGTATGCTAATTGACTTCAGACTTGAGCAATTTAAAAAGGCTCTTTCTCCAATACTTGTTACACTATTAGGAATCTCAATTGATGTTATATCATCATTTAACATCAGTGCATAATCTCCAATTGCTGTATATCCGTGTGGTATAGAGTTCTCATGTTCTAGCATATCAGCCTTTTCAAATACCTTCTTTGAAAGTTGTTTTGCATTTGTCCTGTTGTTCATTTTTCCCTTCCCTCTTAATTCTCAAAAGTTTCAAATTATTCATTCTTAAACCCTTCAATGAATTCAATAAATTCTCGTTCTACTTTTGCTATAAAAGATGGATTTGTTGCAATCCCATATATTGCTCCACCTCTATATAAGTAGTGACATATCTATTCTATAGTACCACATTTCTTCAGCTAATAGTATGTTGATTTTCATAAAGTAGAATAAGTATAATTTTCATATATCACATTTCCATATCATACTCTAAAATGATCTTTTTTACTTGCTATTACTTGTATCTATGCATTATTACTGTATAATGATAATAAGAACTACATAGAATATGGAGGTTTGCAATGAAGAAATATATAATGGCATTAGATCAAGGAACCACTAGTTCAAGATGTATACTTTTTGATAAAAAAGGTAGAGTTTGTAGTGTATCACAAAAAGAATTCAAGCAAATATATCCAAAATCCGGATGGGTAGAACATGACCCTATGGATATTTTGTCAACTCAGATTAATGTTGCTAAAACTGCAATGGAGAAGATAAGTATTAATGTAGATCAAATTGATTCAATAGGAATTACAAATCAAAGAGAAACCACTGTTATGTGGGATAAAGACACTGGGCAACCTGTTTATAACGCAATAGTTTGGCAGTGCAGAAGAACCTCAGACTATATAGATAAACTAGTTGAGGCAGGGTTTGATAAGATCATTAAAGAAAAAACTGGATTAATACCAGATGCATATTTCTCTGGAACTAAAATAAAATGGATTCTAGACAATGTGGAAGGCGTTCAAGAAGATGCAGATAAGGGTAATCTACTTTTTGGAACTATAGATACTTGGTTAATATGGAATCTTACTAATGGCCAAGTTCATGCAACTGATTATTCAAATGCATCAAGAACCATGTTGTTTGATATTCATAAGCTTGATTGGGATGAGGAGATTCTTAAAGAATTAGATATACCAAGGAATTTACTTCCTAAGGTAAAACCTTCTTCTTCAATATTTGGACATACCCACAAAGAGATCTTTGGCAGGGAAATTCCAATTGCTGGTGTTGCTGGAGATCAACAGGCTGCATTATTTGGGCAATGTGGTTTTGGGCCTGGAGATGTCAAAAACACATATGGTACAGGATGTTTCTTATTAATGAATACTGGAGTTGACCCGATTAAGTCTAACAACGGCCTCCTTACTACAATTGCTGCTAATGTTGAAGGCGATGAAGTTCAGTATGCACTAGAAGGAAGCATATTTGTAGCGGGAGCTGCTATTCAGTGGTTAAGAGATGAACTGCAACTAATAACAACTGCACCTGAATCAGAAAAGGCCGCTTTATCAGTTGACGATTCCAATGGAGTGTATGTTGTACCAGCTTTTACAGGCCTTGGAGCTCCCTATTGGGACCAATATGCTAGGGGCACAATTATAGGAATCACAAGAGGCACAAACAAAGATCATATAATAAGAGCAACACTAGAGTCTATTGCTTATCAAACTTATGATGTAATAAAGGCTATGGAGCAAGATTCTGAAATTGAAATTAGAAATCTTAAAGTAGATGGGGGAGCTAGTGCCAACAACTTTTTGATGCAGTTTCAAGCAAACCTACTAAACACTGCCATTAAAAGACCTTCTTCCATAGAAACAACTGCACTTGGAGCTGCTTATTTGGCTGGTTTAGCAACAGGTTATTGGTCTAATAAAGATGATATAAAAGATAATTGGGAACTTTCAAAAACTTTTGAACCGCTTATGAAGAGCGACAAAAGAGAAGAGTTACTTGCAGGATGGAGTAAGGCAATTGGACGTTCTCTTAATTGGGCAGAATAGATTTTATAACAGTCTATAGGAAACCACTATAATACAATAAAA
>CAZUDG010000085.1:0-2436 GCA_964618775.1 uncultured Lachnospiraceae bacterium
ACAAATTATTTAAGGACTTTGAATAATCTTTCTACACCCTCTTCAATCTTGTCTATGTCAATACCAGAATAGTTAATAACTAAGTTGTGCTCTATTGCATTGGATTTATCATAATAATACTGACTTAAACAAGAAAGATTAATGCCTTCATTCTTAGCTAGGTCCATAAGCTCCTTATCTGACAAGTCAGTATCTAGCTCTAAAAGGAAATGTAGGCCTGCATCTTCTTCTTTAATTCGAATCTTTTTATCATTCCCTTGATTTTTAATATTTGTCAAAATGGTATCTCGAATATTTTTATAATAAGTACGCATCCTATTAATATGCTTCTCAAAGTATCCATCTTCAATAAATCTTGCAAGAGTATATTGCTCAAAGTTTGATACTGTACAGGCATAAAAATTCAGTTCATTGTTGTATCTTGCCATTAAAGCTTTAGGTAAAATCATGTAACTGATACGAATTGTAGATGTTAGACTTTTAGAAAATGTATTAATATATATAACCTTTTCCGATTCATCAATACTTTGAAGGGCTGGGATTGGTTTTCCTACTAATCTAAATTCACTATCATAATCATCTTCAATTATGAACCTGTCTTGGGATTTGGCGGCCCATGACAATAACTCATACCTTCTACTTATAGGTGTGACAATACCAGTAGGAAAATGATGTGATGGTGTAATGTGGAGCACATCAGCATTTGAACCTTCAAGTGATCCTATATGTATTCCTTCTTCATCCATAGGAATATGAACACATTCTACATTGTTTGCCTGATATATATGAGAGATTTTTTGATAGCCTGGATCCTCGATTGCATATATTTTATCATGACCAAGTAACTGTAAGATAAGACCATACAAGTACTCTGTTCCTGCACCTATAACAATTTGTTCTGGTTCCACATTCATAGCTCTAAACTCATATAAATAATTGACTATAGCACATCTTAATTTATAGACTCCTATAGATGGTGATTTTTTCATTAATTCTTCTTTATTGTTAGATATTGTTTCTCTCATAAGCTTTGACCAGTTTGAAAATGGAAAGTTGTCTGTAGCTATAGAATTACTAAGAAAATCAATAAAATAATTTTGCATTTCCTTATCTTTTTTTAGTTTTTTTGGATTTTCAGGCTTGTCTCTCCTGCCAACTTTCTCATCTTTATTACTTTTATTAAATAACAATTGATCTGGTTTAATGTCGTCCAGACTAAGGTCATTAAATTGGCTTTTTTCAAAATATGCAAGAGGTATTTCACTAACATAAAAACCACTTCTAGGAATAGAATAAATATAACCTTCTGCCATTAACTGGCTGTATGCATTCTCTATTGTAATTGTACTAATATCCAAATGTTTTGCTAAAGCCCTCTTTGATGGTAGTTTTTCATCAGGTTTTAACTTGTGACTTTTGATATCGTTTTTTATTTGTTTATATAAATGTTCATAAAGGGTATCATTCCCTCTGTTTTCAAATGAATAAGTTAACATGTGACCTCCTTCTGACCATGTCCGATTTTATCGTTTTGGGTATTTCTTTATGGTCAAAGTTTAGTATAATGTTTAAAAGACATTTTGTAAAGGAGAAATTATAGACATGAAAAGAATTCTGACAATCCAAGACATTTCCTGCGTTGGAAAGTGTTCACTTACTGTTGCACTTCCTATTATTTCAGCATTAGGAATAGAAACAGCAATTATACCAACAGCTGTGCTTTCAACTCATACAATGTTTAATGGATATACATTTAAAGATCTAACTGATGAAATACTCCCAATAACTAAACATTGGAAAAAAGAAAATATAGGTTTTGATTCCATTTATACTGGATATCTAGGGTCAATCCAACAGATTGATATAATCTCAAATTTATTCGATGAGTTTAAGACAGATGATAACTTTATTCTTGTTGACCCAGCAATGGCTGATAACGGCAAGTTATATCCAGGCTTTGATGAAACATTTGCTAAAACTATGGGTAAGTTGTGTGCTAAGGCAGATATTATAGTTCCAAACCTTACTGAAGCTTCATTTATGATAGACATGGAATATAAAGAGGACTACGATGAAGAATATGTAAAAGAAACCCTTAAAAAACTTGCAGAATTAGGTTCTAAGATTTCTATACTAACAGGGATTGGCTTTAAAGAAGGGTCTACTGGTGTTATGGGATATGACCGTATAAGCAATGAATTCTTCTATTATGAACATGAAGAAATAGATACTAGCTACCATGGTACAGGTGATATTTTCTCCTCTACTTTAGTTGGTGCCATATCCAATAATCTAACTTGGCAGGAAGCTATTCCTATAGCTGCTGATTATACAGCTAGATGTATAGAGCTTACTGTTAATGATCCAAGAGGCCGTGAATACGGTGTTAATTTTGAACAAGCTATACCTTATTTGTTAAAGCGAATGGGCAAATAA
>CAZUDG010000085.1:2536-7362 GCA_964618775.1 uncultured Lachnospiraceae bacterium
TTTATAAATCCTTCTTCTTGAGTTAAAACTGGTATTTTTTCTTTTTTTACACTTCTTATTTTTATTCGTATTAATGATTTCATAAATTTCATAAGAAATTTTATTTTATTATCCATTCCTTGAATTTCCATCTTAACATTCCCATTATCAAGATTCTGTATCCACCCAGTTAGTTCTAATCTTTTTGCCAACTCCTCCACTTCTAAACGAAAACCAACACGCTGTACTCTACCCGAAAAATTCATATGATAACGTACTGTTTTATCTTGTTTAAACTCAGGGATATTGGCTCTTTCCACTTGACTAATAACATATTTGTTTCTAATATTTTTTAAAATATTTATTATATTCACTTTACTCTCCATATTGAATTTTTAAGCATTATCTTATAATCAGTTTTCTAGTTCTTCTCAAGGATGTAAATTGACTCCAAATCAACTCCATAATAGATATTATCACTTTGTGAATCAATACTAACTTCAATGTTTCTAAATATTAATAGAGCCTTTATTTCATCGGATTCCAGTATTGTTGTCATGTCCTCCCAGTTTGCAGGTTCCATTTCCATATTATTGGCTGAGTATTTGTCTAATAATGTATCTACAAACTCTTTCATATCTTTTTGAATGATTATTTCGTCATTTAGCTCAATCTCTATCTTAGGTATTTCATTACCAAAATTTGAATTCCAATAAATCTTATAGCTTCCTTGTCTCCCAAGAAGAGAAATTGGTTCTTGTTCTTTTTCATATTGGGGACCTATATTGATAGCCCAGTCATATCCACTTATATCAATAGTTAAGGCCGGCAAATACAAACTTACACCTCTATAATCTGGAGACTGGTCTATTGATTTATCATTTGGCCATGCTTTTTCAAACCCAAAAGATTTAATAAATATATTCTCACTTCCAAGGTCTTCCTCGAACCAGGAAGGTAGCTTGCCATCACTAGAATAGGCCAAGTAATTTACTGCATCAGTTATCTCTTCCCTTACTTTAATATCTGGTTTTTCCATAGCAGGAATGATAACATCATCTTTAAGCATATTTTCACTCATAAGTAGTTTCTCCAGTCTGTTTATCTGTGATCTTACTGGTAGAACATTGTATCCTAACAATGGAGATACTGATAAAATCGCCAGTATACATGTGATAGCTACAAGCATAACATAAGCTTTTGACTTTAATATAATAAGCAAAATAGAGCCAAAGGCTGCAATAAGCCATACTAATATAAACCAGTATTCTGTTAACTTAAGTCCCGATACATTTACCTGTTTTACTAGTGCATTTGCTTCAAATATTAGAATTATTATTGCCCCAAAGGGATAAAATCTCCTATAAAACTTTGTCAGTTTGCTTTCATGGTCAGACACCATCATGTGTAACCATATACCACCAATAGTATATGCGGCAGCTATGCCTGATAGTTCCCCAATTGGAACATCCATGCTTGTAATAACCACTTTTCCTGCCCATAAAAGAAGTACCACAGTAAGTGCTATCATTAATGGAACCATTATGTACCCAAATAATATTTCAATAAAACGAGGCTGTTTTTCAGCAATTACCCTTTGTTCACTCTTTTTTCTTATTCTTAAATCAGGAAAATATCCAACAAACATAGTAAATACCATGAAACCAGTGATTGCTGCAATATACATGTAAACCTTTTCACTCATATCTTGATAAAGCAAGGCCTGAACAGCTCCTGCTACACCACTTGCACCAGCTAAAATAACTAATCCATATATTATAGCTATAAAAAATGCTTTATGATTCATAAATAGTGCCCTTGGAAAATCAATATTAAATATTTCTAACTTTTCATTCAAATCTTTTTTATCATAAGTTAGACCTGAAAACACTATAAACACGAGATAGCTAACTAGCATTCCTATACTTACCCTCGCAATAGCTAGAGATGATATAATTTTAGAATATGAACCTGTTACATCCATGTTTACTCTACTAAAGTAGAACAAAGTAACAAATATTACAACAATAGCTAAAATACTAATAATATTGGCAAAAGCAAATGCTTTTTTTCTATTAAATCTACTGTGGGCTAAGGTAATTAGCATAAGGCTGAATATTGCTCCAAAGGCAAAAGACCATTGAAGGCTATCAAGTAGAAGATTGTAGGACTCCTGCACATTCCAATCCATTTGTATTCTTACTATTGTAACTAGTAAAAATCCAAATGCACTGACAATTGTAGCTGGAAAATCTTTTACAGATATCACGGCTCCAGCAAAAACTTTTTTTATTGATCTTGTAAATTCATTCATAGCAATCCCTCCTTGTTCTTAAATTTTACACCTTAAACACAAGCTTCACAACATAATATTTTTTTATTTATGAAAAAGTAAACTTTGGTTGGCCTGTCAGTTTTTAATTATTCAATAATCTTGAATTGTTTTTCACTCATCTTATTGCAAAAAAGGTGTCAGACTTAATTAATAACATGTGAATGGTATGAATCCCCTCCATTCTTCATTAATAAAGTCAAACACCTAGCCTTCATGCTTCATCTGCTATTACCAGCTATTAAAATTCTTTGAACAACTCTCTTTTTGCTCCACAAACTGGGCACTTATCTTCATGGGCTCCTAATTCCGTATAACCACAAATTGGACATACATATATTGATTCTGCGTCCATATCTTTATCCTGTTTAGCTAAATTCTGAGCATCTTGAAATAATTTAACATGAATTTTTTCAGCCTCTAATGCATAATGGAAAGACCTTTGTGCATCCTTTTCGTTTTGAAATTTAGCTGTTTCAAAGTAGACAGGATACATTTGATCAACTTCATGTTGCTCACCATTAATAGCACCTTGGAGATTTTCAACTATATTAGTATGACCAAATTCTCCACCAGCTACTACAGTCTTAGCTCCCACTTCATTTTTTAAAACAGTAAAATGGTTTTTAGCATGAACCCATTCTGCATATGCTATTGCATGAAAAAGTCTACTTATATTAGGGAAACCATCCTGTATAGCAGCTTCTGCCCATACAAGATATCGCATATTAGCCATACTTTCTCCACCATAAGCTGATCTTAAGTAATCAGCAGTCATTGCATTATTAACTCCCATTATTATTCCTCCTAATAGTCTAGTATTGTAAGTAATCTTCTTTTATAGTATTAACATATATTCCTAGATTATTAATAAGTTTTCTTTAATAAAGAAACACCCCAACAAAAAAATTGGGATGTTTCTATTTTTATGCCACTATTATTATTGATTTATAGACTATCACCAAAATCTTCTCTAAATTTGTTCATAAGATCTGTCTGCCAATCACTAGTAGGTGCCAGCCTTCCAAAGAAGAATCTAAGCATCTTTGGTTCTTCAACAAACTTTAGGCCTCCAATAAGTCTTCGGTTTTCATATAACCATGCTATTCTATCTACTGCATACATAACCTGAGACAAAGTAAATACTCTACGAGGAAGTGCAAGTCTTACAAGTTCCATGTTTGAAAAAGGCTCTACTCCATTCTCATCTCTTTGTTCAGACATAGTACCCCTCTCCATACCTCTTACACCACCAGCAATATATATAGCAGCTGCCAAGGCTCCTGCTGGATATTGGTCTTGTGGAATATGGTCTACAAAATCCATTGCATTTATATGACATCCCAATCCACCAGAAGGGGTAACAACAGGAACTCCACGTTTTTCTAGCTCTTTTGACATATGAGCTATAAACTCAGGTCCTTGATTAATCATCTCTTCATCCATTGTCTCATCTAAGCCTACCGTAAGAGCTTCCATTTCTCTTACAGACATTCCACCATAAGTTAAGAATCCTTCATATAATGGAACTAGTTCTTTCATTTTGTCTGCTAATTCAAGGTTATTAGTGATAATTCCACCACCTCTAGCACAGCCTAGTTTACGTGCAGAAAAGTAAATGATATCGCACAGGTCCATCATAGCATGATTAATCTCTTTGATACTCATGTCCTTACAGCTTTCTTCCCTTATCTTAATAAAGTGTAGGTTGTCTGCCAATAGACTAGCATCAAGTACCAGTATCGTTCCAAAATCATCACATACCTTACGTACTTGGCGAAGATTTTCTAATGAGAAAGGTTGTCCACCAATTAGGTTGGTACCTGCTTCCATACGAACAAAAGGAATATTCTCTACACCTTCTTTTTTAATAAGAGCAGTCAGTTTATCAATATCTATATTCCCTTTAAATGGATGGCTACTTGTAATTTTTAGTGCTTCATCAATGAACACTTCTTCTACTCGTCCGCCATTGATAGTAATATGTGACTTAGTAGTGGTAAAATGATAATTCATTGGAATAACAGATCCCTCTTTTATAAATGCTTTGGATATGATGTTCTCACAAGCACGCCCTTGATGTGCAGGCAAAAAATACTCTGTACCAAAAAGCTCCTTAAGTTTGGCTTCTAATCTATAAAAGGTTTCTGAACCAGCATAGCTATCATCAGCAACCATCATAGCTGCTAATTGTCTATCACTCATTGCATTAACACCACTATCAGTAAGCATATCCATGAATACATCCCTATTGCGAAGTAAAAATGTATTATTGCCAGCCTCTGAAATAGCCTCCATACGCTCTTCCACCGGTATTAAGTTTAATTTTTGTACTATTCTTACTTTATGCATTTCAAGGGGAAGACCTTCTCCCTTGAAAAATTTGATTTGTGACATTTCAAATCCTCCATTCCCATTTGTTGTTAATTTAATATATAAAGTATTAAATCCCATTTTAACGCTTTGAAGTGTAAAAGTAAACACCTAATTTAAAATAAAAGGGGAAAAGGTACCT
>CAZUDG010000086.1:0-7297 GCA_964618775.1 uncultured Lachnospiraceae bacterium
TTTACTAAAAGATATCCCTCTATTTCTATTCCTTCAAAAACCACTTAACTGTTGCCATATAAGGCTTTAACCAGTCTTTGTTATTATTTATTATTTAGATTTTTCTTTTCCAATTATCACTGCTTGCGCCGCTGCCAACCTTGCAATAGGTACTCTAAATGGAGAACAAGACACATAGTCTAATCCTATTCTATGACAGAATTCTATAGTTGATGGATCTCCACCATGCTCACCGCAGATACCTAATGATAGATTTGGTTTTGCAGTACGTCCTTTATCTGCAGCCATTTGAACAAGTTGTCCAACACCTCTTTGATCTAATCTTGCAAATGGATCAAATTCATAGATTTCATTCTCATAGTAATGGTCTAAGAATTTAGTTGCATCATCACGAGAAATTCCTAAAGCCATTTGCGTTAAATCGTTTGTTCCAAATGAGAAGAAATCAGCTTCCTCAGCAATTTCATCAGCTAGTAATGCTGCACGAGGAATTTCAATCATGGTTCCTACTTGGTATTCTATTTCAACACCTTTTTCAGCAATTACAGCATCTGCTGTTTCAACAACTGCATCTTTTACATATTTTAATTCTTTCTTTTCACCTGTTAATGGAATCATGATTTCGGGTATAATGTTATAACCTTTTTCTTGTTTAACTTCAATTGCAGCTTCCATAACAGCCCTTGTTTGCATCTTAGCAATTTCAGGATATGATACAGACAAACGGCAACCTCTATGACCTAACATTGGATTAGTTTCATGTAATGATTCTATAGTAGCCTTAACTTCTTCAACAGAAATATTCATATCTTCTGCTAATCCTTTTATCTCTTCTTCTTGAGTAGGTAAGAATTCATGTAATGGAGGATCTAAGAAACGGATTGTAACTGGCCTTTCCTTCATAGCCTCGAAAATCCCTTTAAAGTCACCTTTTTGATATGGAATTAATTCTGCTAAAGCTTCTTCTCTTCCCTCTACTGTTTTAGAAAGGATCATCTTTCTAATCTTTGGAATTCTCTCTTCTTCAAAGAACATGTGCTCAGTACGGCATAATCCAATACCTTCTGCTCCAAATTCAAGGGCTTTTTCTGCATCTGCTGGAGAATCTGCATTAGTCCTAATCTTCAAAGTTCTGATTTCGTCAGCCCATGACATTATCTTATCAAAGTTACCACTAATTGAAGCTGGAGTTGTTGCTATGTCGCCTAGATAAATGTTACCTGCACCACCGTCAAGAGATATATAATCTCCTTCTTTAACAGTTTGTCCACCTAAAGTGAAGGTTTTACCTTCATGGTCAAATACAATTTCTTCACATCCAGATACACAGGAAGTACCCATACCACGAGCTACAACTGCTGCATGAGATGTCATACCACCACGTGCTGTTAATATTCCTTCTGCTGCATGCATTCCTTCAATATCTTCTGGAGAAGTTTCAAGACGAACAAGGATTACTCTCTCTCCTCTGTCTCCTGCTGCCTTTGCGTCAGCTGCAGTAAAGTATACTTTACCTGCCGCTGCACCTGGTGAAGCTGGAAGTGCACTTCCTAGTAACTTACCTGCTTTAAGTGCGTCTGGATCAAAGCCAGGATGCAACAATTGATCAAGAGATTTAGCATCAATTCTTGATACAGCTTCTTCTTTAGTAATCACACCAGCATCTACCAAATCACTAGCGATTTGCATTGCTGCAGGTGCAGTTCTTTTACCACTACGAGTTTGTAAAATATATAGTTTACCATCTTCGATAGTAAACTCCATGTCTTGCATGTCTCTATAATGGTCTTCTAACTTATTAGCATAACTCATAAATTCTTCGTAAATTTTAGGATCATCTTCTTTTAGGTCATCCATTGGATGTGGAGTTCTAGAGCCTGCAACAACGTCTTCACCTTGTGCATTCATTAGATATTCTCCGTACAGTTTGTTCTCACCTGTGGATGGGTTACGAGTAAATGCAACACCAGTTCCAGATGTATCTCCCATGTTACCAAATACCATAGCCTGAATATTTACTGCTGTTCCCCAACTACTTGGAATATCATTCATTCTTCTATAGTATATAGCACGTGGGTTATCCCATGACTTAAATACAGCTTCAATTGATTCCATTAATTGTTCTTCTGGGTTTTGAGGGAAGTCCTCTCCTGTTTCTTTCTTATATAAGTTCTTAAATTCAGTGATAATTTCTTTTAAGTCATCTGCATTAAGATCTGTATCAAGAGTAATACCCTTCTTTGCCTTAGCTCCATCAAAGATTTCATTAAATTTCTCACCACTAATTTCCTTAACTACATCAGAAAACATGTGGATAAATCTTCTATAAGAATCATATGCAAATCTTGGATTATCACTTTTCTTAGCAAATCCTTCAACAGAAACATCTGTTAATCCTAGATTAAGTACAGTATCCATCATACCAGGCATAGATGCTCTGGCTCCTGAACGAACTGATACTAACAAAGGTTCTTCGGTATCCCCAAACTTTTTACCTTGTTCCTTTTCTAATTCTTTAAGAGCAGCAAAGATTTGTTCTCTTATTTCACCAGTTATCTTTCTTCCTTGTTCATGATAATCAGTACAAGCTTCTGTTGTTACGATAAATCCTTGTGGTATTGGAAGTCCAAGATTTGTCATCTCTGCGAGATTTGAACCTTTACCTCCTAGAAGATTACGCATTGATGTATTACCTTCCTTAAACAAATAAACCCATTTTTTCATTAAATTCTTCCTCCTACAATAAATGTTTTTCATTATTTTTACATTCTTTTAACTGAGTGAATTATACCATGTTTTTAATAATATTGAAACTTGCTTTGGTCATATTCTCCGAAAACATGTCCTTTTAAGACATTTTCGTCCCTTTGCTTAATATGCACAATAATCTTTGTTTTTTTTGTTCCAGATTAACAGGGCCATTAAAAAAAGCCTCACACCTTTTTGTATTTATTCACAAAGGTGGAGGCCTTATATTAGTGTTTCCTGTTAGTTTTCAACATCAAGGTCAGGCATGTCAATGTAAAACTTGTCACTAAAATAACCTTTCAAATCTGCTATTTTTATTCGAATCTGCTCCATAGTATCTCTGTGACGTATAGTCACCGACTGATCTTCTAGTGAATCAAAATCATAAGTAATACAATATGGTGTTCCAATTTCGTCTTGTCTACGATAGCGTCTTCCTATATTACCTCTATCATCATACTCACAGTTATAGTCTTTTACTAAGTCCATGTAAACCTTAGTGGCTTCTTCTGATAATTTTTTGGATAAAGGTAAAATAGCAATCTTAATAGGTGCAAGTGCTGGATGGAAACGAAGTACTGTTCTTGTATCCCCACCTTCAAGTTCTTCTTGCGTATAGGCATTACATAAGAATGCCAAGGTTACTCTGTCCACACCTAGAGAAGGTTCAACTACATAAGGAATATACTTTTCCTTTTTCTCATCATCAAAATAAGACATGTCTTCTTTTGAGTGCTCTTGATGCTGTTTCAAATCATAATCTGTTCTATCAGCAATTCCCCAAAGTTCTCCCCAACCAAATGGGAATAAGAATTCAATATCTGTAGTTGCATTACTATAATGGGAAAGCTCTTCTTGATCGTGGTCACGTAGTCTTAGCTCTTCTTCAGGTAAACCTAGAGATTTAAGCCAGTTATATGAGTACTGTCTCCAGTATTCGAACCATTCCAAATCTGTACCAGGCTCACAGAAAAACTGTAATTCCATTTGCTCAAATTCCCTTGTTCTAAATATGAAATTCCCTGGTGTTATCTCATTACGAAATGATTTACCAATTTGGCCAATACCAAAAGGTATCTTTTTACGAGATGTCCTTTGTACATTTTTGAAGTTTACAAATATACCTTGGGCTGTCTCTGGTCTTAAGTAAACTTCGTTACTTGCATCTTCTGTAACCCCTTGATGAGTTTTAAACATAAGATTAAATTGTCTAATCTTTGTGAAATCATGCTTTCCACAAGTTGGGCAAAGAATCTTATGTTCATCTATGTAGGCTTCCATCTCTTCATGGGACCATGAATCAACAGCACCTTCAATTTCTACACTATTATCACTTGCATAATCTTCTATTAATTTATCAGCACGAAATCTTTCATGGCATTCCCTACAATCCATTAATGGATCTGAAAAGCTTCCTAAATGGCCTGATGCAACCCATGTTTGTGTATTCATTAAAATAGCACTATCTATACCCACGTTAAGAGGGTGCTCTCTAACAAATTTTTGCCACCATGCTTGCTTCACGTTGTTTTTTAGTTCCACTCCTAGGTTTCCATAATCCCAGGTATTGGCTAATCCACCATATATCTCTGATCCAGGATATACGAATCCCCTAGCCTTAGCCAACGCAACTATTTTTTCCATTGTCTTTTCCATCATTAACCTCTTTCTTCAGTTTATATTAACTTCAATGTTTTCTAAAAGATTGGATCCTTATATATAATAAATGTCGTCTCTTCCTCAGCTGATTGTAGACTTGATGAGTCTATATAATCACCGTTAGAATAATATAGAATTTTGCCTTCTACAATTATCTTAGTATTCTCATTAATTGCCAAAACCTTATAGTCGTCTTTTTTAAGCGCTTGAGCAGAAGTAATGGTCTCACCCTTTTTATCTAAAAAACTTTCTGGTAACTTGCTTTGTAAGTTACTATCTCCACCTTTTGCTGTAGCTGCACTAACTAATTGACCACTAGTACTATTAAATGCACTGTAATGCTCAATATTACTATATGTTATAACAACAACTACCTTTTTATCCTTTTGTTCTATAATGTCAAATGTGATAGATCCTTCACCATGATCGGCGTTGTACTGGCCTATTTCATTAGTAATGAAGTCTTTAAATTCTTCCATTTCATAATAGTCTTCATCGAAAACATCTACAATTGCCACTTGAACTTTGTCATCTTCTCTTATTACCATTGTATTAATATCAACAACTTCTGTAGTCAAGTCAACATCTTTTGCACATCCTACAAGAAAAGCAAATGCAAATGTTAGCACTACTAGACTTATTATTTTTTTCATAAGATACTTTCCTCCATAGCCCACGTTCTTCTTTTTAATATATTATAATACAAATATAATCTAGAATGTTTCAACACACTCATTTTACACTATATTCTATTTAAAACATCTTTTCAATAACTTTTAATGATTTTATTACTTTATCTATGTATAATTTATTATATTGGCTCATACACCTTTTAAATTCTCTTAACACTTCCTCAGATACTGTAAAGGAATATAGTTTTTCTATAGGGCTAGAAATAATATATTGCATGGTATATATGGTTGATGGCCCTATTCTTATGGCATCATCAGCTTGACTCCTACATTCACCACATAACAAGCCCCCCGCTGTACTAGAAAACCTATAATATGCTTCTAATTCTTTTTCCTTACCGCATTTTACACATTGAAACATTTGTGGGGCAAGTCCATTAATTACAAATAACTTTAATTCAAATATGTAACGAACTAGTTCCACTCCGATAGATTCTTTTATCAGTGCCTTAAGGGAAATATATAAAAGGTTTAGCACATCTCTTCCGTCTTCATATTCCTGGCCAAAATAGTCTGCTAACTCACAAAAGTACATTCCATAATATGCAGCTTCCAAATTCATAGTAACATCTTCAAAGTAATTTGATATCCTAGCCCCTGCCAAGTTATAAGAACTTCTTCCCTCATATAGCTCAAACTCACCAAAAGCAAAAGGTTGGCTGCAAGCTAAAAAGGCACTATTTTGTCTTCTAGCGCCTTTTGCAAATGTTGCTATTTTCCCACGTTCTTTTGTTAAGATAACAAGCCTTCTATCATATTCACCTATGGGCATTGTCTGCAGGACCATCCCGGTCACCGTTATCCTTGCCACCTTCTAGCTCACCTTCTTTAGCAACAGTACCAGCAGTAGCATTACAAGTAGCCCTGCTACTAATACCATACGTCATCCATTCATAACTATCTTCTTTCGTACACGCTGTGTAATTAAGATAATCATATACATTACCAGTCGTCACGAATCTTTCCCAATAACCTTGATCATTCATTTTATTGCCCCCTGTCTAAATAATGATTACAGTTAATATGTTCACATCTAAATAAGTTTTTTATTAATCTAGATATTTATATTCTTACCAATAATAAATAATCTAAACTAACAAAAGATGTTTCACATATTATTTAGGGGTATTTTAATAATTGTTAATTTTTATTTAAGGGGTGCTTTAATGATTGTTAATTATCATTACGGTAACCGTAATTCTTAAGTAAGGAATCGCTGTCTCTCCAGCCTTTCTTTACCTTTACCCAAAGTTGTAAATTAACTTGAGTATCTAGCAAGTTTTCAATTTCTTCCCTTGCCATTGTGCCAATTAATTTTAATTTTGAGCCGTTTTTCCCTATAATAATACCTTTATGTGAATCCTTCTCACACACTATCGTAGCATGAATATCCATAAGCTTTTTATTATTACGCTCTTTCATCTGTTCAATTGTAACTGCAATGCCATGAGGTACTTCCTCACCTAATGCCCTCAATGATTTTTCCCTGATTAGCTCTGCAACAATTTGTCGCTCTGGTTGATCAGTAATTGTATCTTCATCATAATACATAGGTCCTTCAGGTAGATAATTAAATATAGATTTTAGTAAACTGTCTACATTGTCTCCCTTTAAGGCTGACACAGGAACTATCTCAACAAAAGGGTGAAGGCTCTTAAACTTATCTATAATTAGTAGTATTTCTTCTTTCTTAACAGTATCAACCTTATTAATCACTAAAATAACTGGTGTTTTTGTTGTCTGAAGTTTGTCTAATATATGTTGGTCACCTTCACCAATAAAAGATGTAGGTTCAACCAACCACAATATTATATCAACCTCATTAAGAGTTCTTTCCGCCACATTCACCATGTACTCACCAAGTTTATTCTTAGTTTTGTGAATCCCTGGAGTATCAATGAAAATAACCTGACCCTCTTCACTAGTATATATAGTCTGGATACGATTCCTTGTCGTCTGTGGTTTATTAGATGTAATTGCTATTTTCTGCCCGATTATATGATTCATTAATGTGGACTTCCCTACATTCGTCCGCCCAATCAATGTCACAAACCCAGACCTATACTTACGTTCATTCATATTCTCTGTTTTTCTCCTTCAATATATCTTATCTAAAAGTAATGCATACCTTTAATATCTCTCCATCAGTAACCTATTACAACAACAAAATATAGGATAATCTTTGCCCTTGATAGCAA
>CAZUDG010000087.1:0-7249 GCA_964618775.1 uncultured Lachnospiraceae bacterium
TTTGATATTCTTTGACTTACTCATCATCCTCAGTATCCATTTTATATAGTTTTTCGGTTACTTTAAATTTAATTAATTCCGCTGTCATTTCAAAAAACTCACTTAAGTCATAAGTTGCTTGTTCACTTGAATACAAAGATTGAAGTTGATTGGTGTTGCTATAATTCATATTACTTATCATATTATAGTTCATCAATTCCACATCTGTACCTGCATTAGCTAAAGCTTGTTTAACTTTTACTATATAGTTTTGGGTCTCTTTAAAAGGAGGAACTCCACCATATTTAGAAACATTTCCTGGTCCTGCGTTGTAACCTGCTAATGTTAGGTCTAAGTTACCATCATATTTTTTATAAAGTTGAGATAGAAATTTTGCACCACCATTAATGTTTTGTTCAACATCAAAAACATCTGTTACGCCAAGTCCTCTTGCCGTATCAGGCATAAGTTGCATAACTCCAGAGGCCCCACTAGAAGAAACTGCATTAGGATTATAATTTGATTCTACTTTGGCAACAGCCTTTAGTAAGTTAGTGGGCACAGCATACTTGTTGGATGCATCCTGAAATATTTCATTTATATTCACTTCTTTTTTATTGCTAGCATTTAGTATCTTTTCAAAACTTGTTTCATCTACATTATTAGTCTTTGATTTGGTTTGGCTATTAATATTTGTATTGTTTTGAACCTTATTTATATTCATTTGCACTCCTTGTATACTGTACTTATCAACAATTTATCTGTTTGAGATTATGAACCTTAATCTTCTAGTAATACTTTACCAGTTATGAGTAAAAAAGTAAACTTTAAAAAGTGAAAATTGAAATTAAGGTTCTTCGGTACCTGGCACCTTAAAAATGTCAGCTTATAAAAGATAGGTAGCTACATTTTACTTTAGCCCTTACTTTTCTTTGGCCCTTACTGGTCTTTATACTTCTGGATTGCCTCAATAAACCTTCCCCCATATTTCTCAAGCTTATAATCTCCAACACCTGATATACTTAGCATTTCATCATCATTTTCAGGCAAAACCTTACACATGCCGGTTAATGTTTTATCGTTAAATACTATGTATGGTGGAACTTTTTCTTCTTTTGCGATCTCAGTTCTAAGGCTTCGTAAAACCTCAAATAAGTCTTCGTCTATATCGACATCTAATTGAGTTTTTGAAGAAGCTCTTCTGATCTTTTTCTTTCTGCTTTTCTTTATGCCCTCTTTTTCTTTGACCTTGTCCTCTTCCTTTGCTAGCTTCATAATAACAGACTCTTCACCATAGAATACAGCTGCTGACTTCTTGGTTAATCTTAAAACGCTATACTTCTCATTAGTTAGATCAAGATAATCCTCTACAATCAAATGGTTTAAAACTTGCCTAATATAATAAGTGGGCTCATCAGCTAAATTTCCATAATAATCATTATTAATCATTCCATTTTGTTTGAGTTTAGCAGCCTTGCTACCGCGAAGAGTATCAACTACTACTACCATGCCAAACCTTTGATTACAGCTTTTTACACATCCAATAAGTTCCTTGGCAATATGACTTACATCTCTTTCTTCAAATTTGGTCAAGCAATTTAGACAGTTCCCACAATGATTTTTTCCATATTCCCCAAAATATCGGAGTATATAGTCTCGTAAGCAATCATTGCTAAAGCAGTAGTAAGTCATTTTCTTTAAGCGCTCTCTATCTCCTTCTTTCACTAATTCTAATGTATTATAATCAAGTTCTTCATTATCATTATTATTATCAATAAAAAACTGATTGGTTACAACATCTTTGCCACCATAAAGCAAAATACATTCGGCTGGCTCACCATCACGGCCCCCACGGCCTGCTTCTTGATAATAACTCTCTATGTTTTTAGGCATATTATAATGAATAACAAACCTAACATCAGACTTGTCAATTCCCATTCCAAAGGCATTGGTAGCAACCATAATTAGTGTTCTGTCGTAAATGAAATCATCTTGATTTTCTCTTCTTTCCTTATCACTTAGACCTGCGTGATACCTAGTAACTGAATATCCTTCCCTATCTAAGTTGCCACATACTTCTTCCACTTCTTTGCGGGTTAAGCAGTAGATAATTCCACTTTTCCCTTTGTTTTTACTAACATAGCTACTTACTACTTCATATTTATCTTTAGGCTTTTGCACAGAGAAGAAAAGATTGCTACGATCAAATCCCGTTGATGTTATATGTGGTTCTTCCAATCTCAGTATACGAATAATATCTTCTTTTACTTCTTTAGTTGCTGTTGCTGTAAATGCACTAATAATAGGCCTTTTGGCTAACAAGTCTATAAAGTCAAGTATTTTCAGATAAGAAGGTCTAAAATCCTGCCCCCACTGGGAAACACAATGAGCCTCATCTACACTTATCATGGAAATGTTGATACTTAGTGCAAATTCTATAAATTCTGAAGTTGTCAAACGTTCTGGTGCAACATAAATAATCTTATATCTTCCCTCTTTAGCATATTTAAGGGCTAATCGGTATTGATTATAAGATAGGGAACTATTAAGAAATGCTGCATGTATTCCTGCTTGATTTAAGGCGGAAACTTGGTCTTTCATTAGTGATATAAGTGGAGATATAACCAATGTAATTCCTTCAAACAAAAGGGCTGGAACCTGGAAACATAAAGACTTGCCCGCTCCAGTAGGCATGATGCCAAGTGCATCTCTTCCGTTTAATATACTGTCTATTAGTTCTTCTTGGCCCTCACGAAATTCATCGAAGCCGAAGTGTTTTTTTAATATTGTGCTTTTATTGTTCATGTGTCATCTACTTTCAGTATCGCCTATTAATATGTTATTTAATTTTTCTATTATTTTCTATCTTCAAAATCTGAATATAGCTATTAGATATATTTGGCTTTTATTTATATTTGTTTTCAAATAAAATACTTCTTAATTTGTCTTGGCATGGCATCAGATATTTTCTCACCAAGTATGGCCGATGATAAATTCAAGTCACCATTTAGCCAGTCTTCTGCTAAATCATTTCCTGCATGGGCAGCATAAGAGATATAAAATTTGGTTTCCTTTTCCAAATTTCTATTCAAAATATTCATTTAATCCATTTACTATCCCATCAACAATTTTGTCTTGATAGCCTGCACTTGCCATATTTAAGTCTTCAGTTGGGTTAGTCATATATCCCATCTCTATAATTGTAACTGGCACCTTACACCAGTTTATTCCACTCATTGTGTCAGTTTCCCAGACACCTTGTGAGTTAGCACCAGTTGCGGCTACCATCTTGTTTAGTATTGAGGATGATAAATCATAGCAATCCTGGTATAAATGGGAAATGTATTTATTGTTTTTAGTTGGTGATATCGTCATCATACCTGATGCACTTTGATTTGAAGCACCATTTGCATGGATTCTAATAAATGCATCAGCAACTGCCTCATTTGCCACTGCTGCTCTTTCTGAATTGGAGATGTTTACATCGTTCGTTTCTCTAATCATTACTACATCATAATCTTCCTTGATTAGGGCCTCTTTAAGTTTTAGTGATACCCTTAAGTTTAGTTCATACTCAGATAAACCACTTGCTACTCCTGCTGTTCCAGATGATACTTTGGCTTTATAGGTCGATGAGCCAGGACCATCAGGCTCCTCATTGTAGTTACCGACTGCCTGATGACCTGGGTCGATTACTATAAGTTTCTTGGCAACTATCTTATCATCTACTCCAGGGGAAGTGGTGGTTCCCTCTTTAGTAGGATAAGTATCGGTTCCCCCTATAGCGGTTTCACCTATACTTGATTCTTCCTCTGTGTTTTTATTAGGTTTTGAAGCTTTGTCCTTTGTATCCTTAGAAGCTTGCCCTTGATCATCCTTGGGCTCAGTGGTTGACTCGCTTTCTAATGTAATGTCTGTATTAGTTTCATCCTTATTGCTACAAGATACAATAAAAAACATGGTAAAGGTTAGTAGCAACAAAATCATTCTCTTTCTTAACATATAATTTCCCTCATTCTTTACTAGATTAATACTCCACTGTGTTGTGGATAAAATAAGCTCTTTATTTGCAAATCCATCATAGTATTTAATTAATCGCCATCTTGACTTTTAATATTCTCTCTAGAGATTGATCAATCCTTTTCTCACTTATTCTCCCACTATTTACAGCCTCTATAAGGCCATTATAAGCTGTATTTAAATCTTCTGGCATTAATATTATATCCACTCCAGCTTCTATGGCCAATATTGAAGCTTCTTTTGATGAATAATGTTGTGAAATTGCTCCCATGTTCATGGCATCAGTAATAACAATATTATCATATCCCATCTCTTCCCTTAAAATATCATTAATCATAATCTGTGACACAGATGAGGGTATATCGTCACCAGTAATCTTTGGTGCTGATATGTGAGATACCATAATGAACTTAACGTCTTGTTCTACACCTTTCTTAAAAGGCACTAATTCAGCTTGTTTAAGCTCTTCTAATGTCTTATTAGTATAAGCACTACCATGGTGGGAATCTTCGAATGTTCCTCCATGACCAGGGAAATGTTTCATGGAAGCATGTACCTTCTGAGATTCAAGTCCTTTGGCATATGCCATGCTCATACTTGCCACTAGGTCAGGGTTTGTACCAAATGAACGATTGCCAATTACAGTATTAGAAGGGTTAGTGATTACATCAGCAACAGGAGCAAAATCTAAATTTATTCCATATTCATTTAAATATTTGCCTATTTCTACACCAATATTATTCGCTTTATTAATGTCTCCCTTATCTCCAACACTTCTCATGTTGTCAAATTTCGCTACATCAAAGTTACTATTATTAGCAATCCTAGCGACAGGTCCACCCTCTTCATCAATTCCTATAAACATTGGCACACCAATAATATCTATTGAATAATTGCTTATATTCCTAGACATTTCAGTTATTTGCTGAGGGTTTTGTATGTTATCAGAAAAATATATAATTCCACCAACTGGATATTTCTCAATAGCTTTGTAAGTTGCCTCTTTTGCTTGAGTTACCTGATTATAACCAGTTAGGGCTTCTGGTGTAACCATAAAGAGTTGTCCTACTTTTTCTTCGATTGTAAATGATTCGATAATTTGATTTATATGTGTATTTATGTTGAGGTTTTCAGGTTCTTGGGATTCTTGGGATTCCTCTTTGCTAGGCATTTCTTCTTTAGTAGGTACTTCCTCTTTACTAGGTACTTCTTCTTTATCAGGTGCCTCTTCATTGGAGCTAGGCGTAGGTGTTATGTCTTCTTGTTTTTCAACACTCTCATTATTGGAATTATCATCAGATATTTCATCTTTAATAGAATTAAGATAACTATTTGCTAATGTAATCACTGCTGTTACACCCACTATTAAGAAAATTAGTAAAATTGTTTTTATTATTATCTTTTTGATGTTATCTTGCTTTTTTTTCATAATGTTTCTTCGAGTACACCTGACAAAACCACAGCAATTGTTCCTAATATGGCAATCAATCTTTTGTTCATGCTTTCCCCTTCTCTCCTTTTGTTATTTCATCCATTACTTCTTTTATTGTTGAGCATTCTAATATTTTTTGTGATTTTATAATAGCTTTACTATATTCCAAATTTCTAATTTTATCCTTAATAACTGGCATTTCACTTGGGGAAATACTAAATTCATCTAATCCAAACCCTAAGAGGATCTCTGTTGACATAGGATCACTAGCAAACTCTCCGCACATTCCAACTTCTATATTTTCCTTATGAGCCTCTTTAATAACCTTGTTAATAGCTCGAAGAACTGCAGGATGGAAGCTATTGTATAAAGAACTAATTTCTTCATTCCCACGGTCCACTGCAAGTATATATTGAGTTAGATCATTAGTACCTATGCTAAAAAAATCTACCCTTTTAGCAAGCTGGTCTACATTTAGAACTGCTGCAGGTGTTTCAATCATAATACCGACAGGAATTTCGGAGTTAAACTTAATATTTTCTTCCCTTAACTCTTCTTTACAAGCTTCAATTAATTTGTTTACTTGGTCAATTTCTTCACAAGAAATAACCATTGGAATCATGATTTTAATCTTACCAAAAGCACTTGCACGAAGCAAAGCTCTTAGTTGAGTTTTAAAAATATCTTTGTTATTTATAGAAAATCGTACTCCACGCAGTCCTAAAAATGGATTTTCTTCATGAGGTAATTCATAATAACTAAGTCTCTTGTCTCCACCTATGTCTAGGGTTCGAAAAATCACTACTTTATTTAACCTTATAATAGCCTCTTTGTAAACTTCATACTGCTCTTCTTCAGTAGGAAAATGATTACCTTTCATAAACACAAATTCTGTTCTAAAGAGCCCAACTCCCTTTATATTGTATTGCATTGCATTATCAATATCATCTAAGCTACTTATATTCACATATACCTTAACTTGATGATTGTCTACTGTGGTTGCAGGCAAACTAATATTGTTTTCTAATAGATTATATTCTTTTTCCTCTGATTCCTTCTTTAATTTAAATCTGTTCACAGCTTCATCGTCAGGATTAATCAATATTTCTCCTGTGGAAGCGTTCATGGCAACTAAATCACCATTAGAAGCCTGGGACATAATATTCTTAACTCCAACCAATGCTGGAATGCCCATACTTCGTGATATAATACTTACATGAGATGTGACTCCTCCACATTCTGTAATAAATCCCTTTACCATATTTAAATCAAATAGGGCTGTGTCAGATGGAGTCAAATATTTTGCTATAATAATTACTGGTTTGTTTATTCCACTAAATCTATCTATTGATTTATTCGAAAGAGCTGCAATTAATCTGTTCCCAACATCTACAACATCATCAGCACGGTCTCTCATATATTCATCATCAATCTTTTCGAATTCAGACTTAATATATGAAATAGTTTCCGAAACTGCCATTTGTACGTTCTTAAGATCCTCAATTTTTGATTTCACATCATTATGAAGTGTATAATCATTAACAATTGCATAAAGCCCCTCAAATATCTTATTATCATCTGCTAATATTATTAAGTCTTCAGAAACTTTTTTTACTGCTGATTCGAATTTGTCAAATTCTCGAGGCATGTCTTCTTCTGATATTACATAGTTATCATAAGAAAAATCAATAGGTTCAACTACATATGCTTCTTCAATTGCAATTCCTCTTGAAAATGTTTTCTCAGCCACAATACGTTTCATAAAAATCCTTTCCCTAACATCTTAAAAACTATATATGGTTTTAGACTCATCATGAT
>CAZUDG010000088.1:0-6954 GCA_964618775.1 uncultured Lachnospiraceae bacterium
GGCAATGATTAGCGAAAGCAGGGTGCACCCTTTGATTTTCTCTCTAAATATACAAAAAAGTAATCCAAGAAATGCCGTCATGAAAACCTGAATGATATTACCATTGAATATGTGAAATAGGCCAAACAGCAAAGATGATATAATGATAGCAAACCACTTAGAGTTCTTAATTTCCAGCAATTTGTTGAATATGTAACCACGAAAGATTAATTCTTCTGCAAGTGCAACTCCAAATATTGCGTAGATAAACTGATAGACAAATTTCCATGTCTGTGTATAAACTGTGTTTCCAACCATATCTTTAAAACCAAGAATAATGGGAAACACGGTCAAAACTAATGACATGGAAACAGCAATTAGTACACCAATAGCTATTTGCAACGCAATTTTTTCTTTCCTAAATCCGATATCGCTTAACTTTTCCTTGTTCACGATCATTAATATCCCTGGAACAAGGAAAAGTAACCATTGCGTGATTATTATTAAAATCATACGTAATGGCTGTGAAAATGACATAAGTAAATGTTGATTAAACATAAATAAGCCAAATACAGATACGAAAGTACCAAGGACGGCTATTAAAAGCTGCACAACTGTTGATTTTGATTGATCTAAAGATCTCGCACTTCTGTCCATAGTTAGTCTCCATTTCTTAAAATATAAATGCTTACATTATCAAGTTTATTCATACAATGAGAGTAATCGTATAAACAATATCCTTTGATAATTTTACATCTAATGGAGATTTTTTACAAGATAATTATGTATAATATTCCATGTTCGCTAAACTGAAATATAGTATATAAAATTGTAGTGTCAAATTTCAGAATAATTCAAGCAATTCCTCTTTTGAGAATTTGCCAATATTAATCCCCTCACCACTTAAAACTTGTTCTGCTAGTTCACTTTTTTTATCTTGCAACTTCATAATATTTTCTTCAATTGTGCCCTTAACAATTAGTTTATACACACTTACCACGTTTTTCTGTCCAATTCTATGTGCCCTATCGGTAGCTTGGTTTTGTACTGCTATATTCCACCATGGATCATAGTGAATAACAATGTCTGCAGAAGTTAAGTTAAGTCCCGTACCTCCAGCCTTTAATGAAATACAAAAAAGAGGTGTGTCGTCTTCATTGAATTCTTCCACCATTTTTGCCCTTTTTTCCATACTAGTAGCACCAGTTAATGTGTACAATTTAACTTTTTCTTTTTGTAGTCTTTCCTGTAGAATATCAAGTACAGAAGTAAATTGTGAAAACAAAATAACTTTATGACCACCGCTAATTGCATTGTTTATCAAATCGATACACATTTCTGTTTTTGCTGAACCCTCATTATAATCTTCATAAATTAAAGAGGGATCACAGCAAATTTGCCTTAACTTTGTTAATTCAGATAATATTTGAATTTTAGAAGTTTTAAATTCTTCATCTGATTGTTTATCTAATAATATTTGCAATTTTTTAACATGAGCATCGTATAATTTTTCTTGTCCACTCTCCATTTTTGCATATAAACTTTCTTCTAGTTTATCAGGCAAGTCTGTAAGTACATCCTTTTTAAGTCTTCTAAGTACAAAGGGTGTTATCATTTTCTGTAATCGTTTTACTGCCAGTTTATCTTGATTTTGAACAATAGGTATTTCTAATTCTTCACGAAACTTTTGATAAGAATATAGATAGCCTGGCATTAAATAATCAAAAATACTCCATAATTCACTTAACCGGTTTTCAATAGGAGTACCAGTTAATGCTAGTTTGAATCCCGCCTTTACCATTTTTACAGACTTTGCTGCTTGTGTTTTAAAGTTTTTAATATATTGAGCCTCATCAATAATCTCACTGTGAAATCTTATATCTTTATAGCATTCAATGTCACGCTTTAACAAATCATAAGAAGTAATTAATATGTCACTACTCTTCATATTTTCTATTATTTCTTGGCGCTCCTTAGATGTTCCAATAACCATTTTTACGGGAAGTTGTGGAGCAAATTTATTAAACTCGCTATTCCAATTAAACACTAATGATGCCGGACATATAATAAGTACTCTTTTATTATCCTTATTATCTGCTTCTAAATGTTCTGATAATAAATAACAAATAACCTGTAAAGTCTTGCCTAGACCCATATCATCTGCTAGTATTCCAGCAAAACCATTGTGGTGTAGTGTTTTTATCCACAAATATCCTCTCTTTTGATATTCCCGCAATACATTTGTTAAGAAATCTGGTATATCAAAATCATTGTCCTCTATTGTTTTCATATTACGAATTAGAGTTTTAAAATCTTTTCCCTTTGTTACTGACAGCGATTGCCTTTCTTTAAATTCAGAATCAAGATAAAGGGCTCTATATTTAGGAACTTCTATTGTATTTTGTTTAAGTTGTTTATCAGAAAGTCCCAGTCCTTGCTTTAATTCCAGCAATGTCTCAATTTCTTCTCCAACCACATTAACAAAATCGCCATTTTTCAAACGATAGAATTTCTTTTTCCGATTATACTTACTTAAAATCTCTATTAATTGTTCCTTAGACATATCATCCGAAGCCATCTTTAATTCCATTAAATCTCCAGAAATAGAAACTCCAACTGACACCTTAGGTGATGATATAATATTTAGTCTCTTAAAAGCATCTGTAACATATATCTCCGCAATTTCTTGTATTTTGGGAATACCATCAACTAATAATTCGTAAATTTTCTCTTCATCATCTCCTATGACCATTAGTTTTTCTTTGTCGTCATAGGCATTAAAATAATAAGAGATTATTTTATCTATTTCCATTTCTTTTAATATATCTCTCAGATGTGCATCTTCTGATTTATTATAGATATTATATGTTTTGTCTCCATACATGGACATAATCTTGCAAGTTATAAAGCCTTTTTGTGGAGCATCCAGATAAACTTCAAAACTAACAGCTTCTATTCCATATTCTTCTTCATCAAAGTTATCCATCTTACAGTCATAATGTTGTTTTAAAACAGGTAACAGTTCTCTGCAAAATGTTGGTATATCTTCCTTTTGTATGTAAACAGTGCGTGTAGGAATATCAACCATACATTCAAGGAATTCACGAATTGGAGCTAGTTTACTACTCTCTATTCTATAAATCTTTCCATCGTGAAAATAAATGTTTTCTCCATTACATTTATAACCAAACAAATTGTTGATTTGTAATTGAATTCCCTCATCCCTTTTGCTTATTGTAAGCCTTCTTGGTAATTCTTCACTGGTTAATTGCCAGTCCTTTTGTCCTGTGTTGTCTACATCCATAAATATCTTTTTATCACCCAAAGCTTCCATTAATTCACTTAGATCATAACCATTTAGCGGGATTATTCTTAATTTTGGCATTGAATAATTATTATAATTGCCATAATAATTTTCTTGAATATATCTGTTTTTATTCCTTTCTACCCAGTTGCAAATAAATTGCACAAATGGTTTTGATTCTAAATCAAAAGCTTCTTCAGAGTGAATAAATTCAAGCTTTTTCCCATAAGCAACATTCTCATAGTTTTTTAAAGCTTCTACAAATGCAAATACATCTTTTAAAACATACATGTGTGTAATGCCTATTTTAAACTCTATATTAATACCATATAAATCCCCTACAATGATTGGTAATAATTTTACCTGACCATATATGGAATCTTGGTTTATCAAGAGTACTTTCTTTTTAATTTGGTCTGATAACAACTTTTTTATTACTGGATTAGTCTGGGCTTTCTTCTTTGCTTCAGGTGGTCTACTAGTCTTAAGTCCTCTAGTCCCTTTCATACTTTCCAACATTCTTAGGTCAATTTGCTGTTGCAAATTCTTTTCAGATATCGCTTCTTTCCCTTCACAATATACTATATATTCGAATAAAACTGCCACACAATGTTTACATAGGCCACTATATTTGGCAAACGCTGGACATTCACAGTAAATCTTATCAACTGTGTCTACAATTAAATCATATTCAACACTGACATCATATATATTATATCCACTTCCCTTTACTTGTGCGTCTATATAATCTATATCTCCATCATCTTCCACTGTGAATTGAAATATCTTATTAGATCGATAAATATTCACACCTCGTGAATATGAAGTAGGATTACATTCTCCCCTAATTTCTTCTTTTGTTAACATAAAAACTCCTTTGATTTATTGATTAAATTCAGCAGCTTAATAATTTTATTTCATATATAATTTCATTGTAAATCGTTTAGTTTATAAAAACAATATTTTTATCAATATTGTGATAGTATTATAATAAAAATAATAAGCCATAATCCCACTTAAAGAGTTTGTTGAATCGAATAATAAATGTTATAATTAAGGTCACAACGACATCACCTTTAAAGTTCGATAAACGAAAGGATAAAGGCGTGGAGACACATGACTAAAATCACGTGTCTCCACGCCTAAAAGATTGTGAAAAGGTAAGAGTTTACTTTTAAGAGTAAAGAAAACACAGATCTATATTATTATCGATAGGATCCACCAAAAGACAGATTTATCAAAGGTGTCATACTAATTCTTCACAGAATGGCAGAACATGCTCTTCGCTATGGTATACAACACTAAAAAACCTATCCCTAGGCAGTTCCATTATTAGTGCTCTAGCTACACCATTTGTAAATACATATCTAAGCGTTCATTGATATATCCTGCAAACAGTTTTTCCATAGCAGAAAGATTGTGTTTTATATGGTATTCATCAAAAGTATTATAATATGCCATTCGGTCAGTAAACTTGATATTTATAGGTGGTAACCCCACTTTCATCAATTCCAAATTAACAATCAAGCGTCCTGTTCTTCCATTTCCATCAATAAAAGGATGAATCCCTTCAAAATCAATATGGAAACGGGCCAGCTTTGTTATGATATGCTCCTTACTTTCAGTAAAATCAGCCATCAGCTGTTCCATTTTAGGCTGGATAAGATATGGCTGTACAGGTTCATGTTGTGCCCCCATAATGCGAACAGGAACACGGCGGTATACACCTCGATCTTCCTTCTTATCCGCAAGCACCAGATAATGTACCTGCTTGATAATACTTTCACTCATTGGAACATCCTCTTTTACCAGTTCACTGATAAATTCAAATGCTTCCTTGTGGCCTATAGCTTCCATATGGTCTTTCAGTGGTTTCTTACCAATGGCAAGACCTCTAAGAACCATATCCGTCTCACGCAATGTCAGTGTGTTCCCCTCGATAGCATTCGAGTTGTATGTGTATTCAACAACAAATTCCTCATTCAGTCTGGCAACTTCACCTTCCGTCAAAGGCCTCCTGGTATCCAGTTCTTTCTTTTTTCGTTCAATCATATCTAATAGACTTTCAGTTGACTTAAACCTACCGTCAGCTGGTTTAGTTGCATCTATCGGAATCTTCCAAGCTCGTCCTTCCTTATATGCACCAGGAATTTTCCCTTCGGAACAAAGTACTCTGATTCTTCTATCTGAAATACCCCATTTTTCTGCGGCTTGTTTTACACTCATAAACATCAAACATCCCTCCAATCCTTAATATTATACCCTTTTATCGGAACAATATCATCATTATCGGAATAATATTCTTTGAAACATCGGAATAATAGTTTTGTTTTAAATGCAAAAAGATTTGTTTTAAATAAAAATATTTACAGTCTCTTTGATTTCATTCGTCCTATTAACTGCATCTATTACATACTTTATGTACACTCGTTAGCATAATTTCAATTATACTTTTTCTCAACTTCCACAAGCCATTCTGGTAAAGCTTTGTTTACAAATTCCATATTATGTTCTAATCGATTCTTCGCATCTTGTTTTTTAGCCTTACTAAAATCAACACTTTCTGATAGCTCAGTAATATAAGGTATAACATCCTCTCTGACTAATGAAAAGTGTTCTACTGACTTTGATAAATACGATTCATCTACGCCCCAATCTTGAGCAAATCTTCTTACTTCTTTTTCTACTTTTTCTTGTTTCCAACCATCAAATAATTCATCAAAACTAAAATTACTTGATAAATTACCAGGAACTAGTTCTGTTTCTACAAACTCTTTTAATAGTTTTGCTTGTTCATCTTCTCCCATATCGCTTAATTCTTGAATTTCTTCATATATTATTCTTAAAGTTTCTCTGTCTACAGTTTGAACTCCTTTATCAGTTTTAACTTTAGACCCTATTAAGCTTAGGATATGATTTGCATCTATTACCTGAGTTCCTGACAGTTTTGTTTTCCCAACTAAGGGTATAACAAGTTCATCTTCTGGTGGTTGGCCTTCTTTAAATGTTAAATTTCTATAAGCCCCTACATATTTTAGCCATGTATGTTCATATATGCCAAAAGAGTCATCATCCCATTTGAACTCATAGTATTGCATTACTAGACGTAACTGTTCATTTGCATCTTTAAAGGATAAAATTAATAATTGTTTTTTCTCATCATTTGTTTTCAACTCTTCCCAATCTGTAGGATTAGCTAGGGTTTTTATCATTTCTTCAACCTTTAGAGAAAACTTCTCTACCGCAGTTACATAGTGCTCTATTATAACCTTACTACTTGTCCCACCACTTCCATATAGTTTTAATGCTGTATCTACTCGTTCTTCAGTGATTTTAGGGTATTGGAAGTTAACAATGGTTCCAAACTCTTTATTCTTTCCATAGATACGATTAGTACGGGAATAGGCTTGAATTAATCCCTGTAGTTCTAGAGATCTATCTACATACAATATATTTAAGAATTTAGAATCATATCCTGTTAACAATTGGTCTGCAACAATTATAAGATCTACATTCTTTTTATTTCGACCACTTCCACCACGAGTTCCCCGGGCTACTATATCTTCAAAATATGCCTCTTCTCCCTTTTTTCTATCTCCATAAGTAAATTCGATACCAGTAAACTCTGAATAATCTTTAAACATACCCTCTATTATTTCAGATGGAATGTT
>CAZUDG010000089.1:0-6912 GCA_964618775.1 uncultured Lachnospiraceae bacterium
CCTTATTATGTTATTATACCAGGTACCGGGTGATGACTACCGGCGTGATGTACGATAAATATTGTTTATAATGAAAGGAAACAAACATATGAATAAAAAAACAACTGTTTTAATGATATTAGATGGCTTTGGACTCAACGATAAAGAAGAAGGCAACGCTGTAAAAAAAGCCAAAACACCTAATATAAATAAACTAATGAAAGAATATCCCTTTGTAAAAGGTAATGCTAGTGGATTGTCTGTAGGACTTCCAGATGGCCAAATGGGCAACTCAGAAGTAGGTCATCTGAATATTGGCGCAGGTAGAATTGTATACCAAGAATTAACGAGAATCTCAAAAGAAATTGAAGATGGTTTCTTTTTTGATAATGAAGCATTTATAGAAGCTATTAATAATTGTAAAAGAAACAATAGTAAATTACATTTACTTGGCCTGTTATCAGATGGTGGTGTACACAGTCATAATACACATTTATACGCACTGTTAGAGCTTGCTAAAAGACACGGACTTGAAGAGGTTTATATCCATGGATTTTTAGATGGTAGAGATACTGCACCTAATTCTGGGGTAGAATTTATGAAAGAATTAGTAGATAAGATGGATGAAATTGGAATAGGCAAAGTTGCATCCGTCATGGGACGTTATTATGTAATGGACCGTGATAATAGATGGGAGAGAGTCGAAAAAGGATACCGTGCTATGGTTTATGGTGAAGGAGAAACAGCAAAAGATGGAGTATCCGCCATAACTAACTCATATGACGATAAAGTTTATGATGAATTTGTAAAACCTACAGTTATTATTAAAGATGACAAACCTTTAGCGACAGTTGAGGAAGATGATTCAATTATTTTCTTTAACTTTAGACCTGATAGGGCAAGACAAATTACAAGAGCATTTTGTGATGATAAATTTGAAAACTTTGAAAGACCAAATAATACTAGAATTCCAGTAACTTTTGTATGTTTTACTGATTATGACATAACAATAGATAACAAACTAGTTGCATTTGATAAATTTAAAATTGATCATACCTTTGGTGAATTACTTGCTAATAATAATAAAACACAGCTTAGACTTGCAGAAACAGAAAAATATGCCCATGTTACATTCTTTTTCAATGGAGGGATAGAAGAACCTAATGAAGGAGAAGAGAGAATACTTATTAATTCTCCTAAGGTAGCAACCTATGACTTGCAGCCAGAGATGAGTGCGCCAAAAGTTGGTGAACAATTAGTGGAATCTATAAAATCAAACAAGTATGATATTATCATAGTAAACTTCGCAAATCCTGATATGGTTGGACATACAGGTATTGAAGCAGCTGCTATAAAAGCTGTTGAAACAGTGGATCTTGCAGTTGGAGAAGCTTATGATGCTTTAATGTCTGTTGATGGACAAATGTTTGTTTGTGCAGATCATGGTAATGCAGAGCAACTAATAGACTATACAACAGGAGATCCATTTACAGCTCATACAACTAATCCAGTTCCATTTATTTTAGTTAACTATGATAAAGATTATTCCCTTAAAGAAGATGGAACTTTAGCAGATATTGCACCAACCCTTATTGAAATGATGGGAATGGAACAACCTAAAAGTATGACAGGTAAATCTTTACTAAAAAAATAAACTAGTTGAAATTGCTACAATAGTGTGGTAATATAACCAACATGGAATTAAGAGGATTTTAGGAGGTGCGTACGGGATATGTTAGAGAATATAATAACAGTAATTTATATATTAGTGTGTATAGCGGTAATAGTATTAGTACTTATGCAAGAGGGTAAATCCGGATTATCAGGTGCAATAGGTGGTTCTTCAAACTCATATTGGGGGAAGAATAAAGATCGCTCTATTGAAGGTTCATTGCCAAAGATAACAGCTACTTTAGCAGTTGCATATATTGTGCTTTCAATTGTATTGAATATGTTATAAAAACCAAGAGAAATTTTATTACTGCTGTATAGGAGATAGTCACTAGTCATGCTCCTATGCAGCAGTTTTTTGTTACCTAATGATTGGCATTTGAGCTTTAAAAAACAGATGATAGTATAAACAAAGTGTGTTATAATATTATAAGAGTTTTTATTAAAAACATGTATTTCAGGGCATAATAATCCATATAGAATGACTACTGGAGAAGTGTTACTGTATAAATTCCAAATTGGAGGTACTATGGATAATATTTTGATAGAAGAAAGAAAACGAATGTTATTAGAATTAATGGGAGATGAAGGATATCTTCCTATGAAACTTAAGGAACTGCGAAGTTTGCTTCAAGTTCCACGTAAGGAAAAAGGCGAGTTAAGACAAGCTTTGGAAGACCTTAGAGGTGAAGGCAAAATCACTATAGATAACCAAGGAAGATATAGCATTTCGGATGAGAATATAAAAGAGGGCATTTTTTCTGGAACAATGAGAGGTTTTGGATTTGTTATTATAGAAGATGAAGAAGAAGACATCTTTATCCCTGAGGATAGTGTTGGCGGGGCTCTTCATGATGATAAAGTGTTAGTAAGTATAAAAGAAGAAAAAACAGGAAAAAGAAAAGAAGGGGAAATTATTAAGATTATTGAAAGAGCTAATAAAATTGTTGTAGGAACCTTTCAAAAATCCAATAATTTTGGTTTTGTAATTACTGACAATAAAAAGTTTGGTAAGGATATATATATTGCTAAGGAAGATGATAAATCAGCAGTAACTGGACATAAGGTAGTTGTTGAAATTAAAAACTATGGCAATAAGGACCATAATCCTGAGGGGAAGATAATTGAAGTTCTTGGTCATATCGATGACCCTGGAGTGGATATTATGTCAATTGTAAAAGATAATGACCTTCCTGTAGAGTTTTCTGAAGATGTAAAAAAACAATTAGAATATATTCCAGACGAAGTTGATGAAAGTGAAAAAGATGGAAGAAAGGATTTGCGTCATTTAACTATGGTCACTATAGATGGTGCAGATGCCAAGGATTTAGATGATGCTATTTCTATTTCAAAAGAGAATAACATCTATCATCTAGGAGTCCATATTGCAGACGTAAGTCATTATGTTGGAGAAAACTCTCCCTTAGATAAAGAAGCATTAAAAAGAGGAAACAGTGTTTATTTAGTTGATAGAGTAATCCCTATGATTCCACACCAACTTTCCAATGGTATATGTTCATTAAATGAGGGAGCAGATAGGCTTGCACTTTCTTGTCTAATGGATATAGACGAGAAGGGGAATGTAATAAGTCACGAAATAGCAGAAACCTTAATTCGTGTAGACAAGCGTATGACTTATAACGGCGTAAAACTGATTCTTGAAGACAATAACTTAGAAAACAGCTATGAAGATGGTGAACAGATTGAAGAGTATAAAGATTTTCTCCCTAATCTTAAGTTAATGGAAGAACTTGCAAGAATTCTTAGAAAAGTAAGACATGATCGTGGTTCCCTTGATTTTGACTTTCCAGAAAGTAAAATTATCTTGGATGAAACAGGATTTCCTATTGAAGTAAAAGCATATGAACGAAGTGTTGCAACTAAAATAATCGAAGAGTTCATGTTAATTGCCAACGAAACTGTAGCTGAAGATTATTATTGGCAAGAGATCCCCTTTATGTATCGTACTCATGAAAAACCAGATGAAGAAAAAATCACCCAACTAGGTATTTTTATAAATAACTTTGGATACTCAATTAACAAGGGTAAAGGCGATATTCACCCAAAAGAAATACAAAAACTATTAAACTCAATAGATGACAAGCCTGAAGAAGCATTAATTAGTAGGTTAACTCTTCGCTCCTTAAAGAGAGCAAGATACACTACTTTTTCAGCTGGACATTTTGGATTAGCAGCCAAATACTATAGTCATTTTACTGCTCCTATCAGAAGATATTCAGATTTGCAAATTCATAGAATTATCAAAGAGAATTTAAATGGTAATATGGGTGAGAAACGAATCAAGCACTATGAAAAGATTCTAGATGAAGTAGCTTATCACGTGAGCTCCACAGAACGCCTTGCTGATGATATAGAGCGTGAAGTTGAGAAAATGAAAAAAGTCGAATATATGAGTCAGTTCATAGGCGAAGAATTTGAAGGAGTAATATCTGGTATAACAAATTGGGGAGTATATGTTGAACTTCCTAATACTGTTGAAGGTATGATTCGCATAGAAGATATAGATGATGATTATTATGTTTATGATGAAGAAAGATATATTCTAGTAGGTGAACGCACAGGTAAAACTTATAAACTAGGTGAAAAAATAAAGGTACAATTAGTAGCGACTGACAAGGTGCAACGAACCATTGATTTTCATGTAATATAATAATGTTTTAAGTTTTTGTAACTGGAGGAATTAGATGGCAAAAGACAGTATTAAAGTTATTGCTAAGAATAAAAAAGCAAGACATGATTATTTTATAGAAGAAACATTTGAAGCAGGGATTGAGCTTAGAGGTACTGAAGTAAAATCCCTTCGTATGGGCAAATGCAGTCTTAAAGAGGCTTTTGTTAGAGTTATTAATGGAGAAGTCTTTATAATGAATATGCATATTAGTCCTTATGAAAAAGGTAACATATTTAATAAAGATCCTGTTCGTGTTAGAAAGTTACTTTTGCACAGGTCTGAGATTAATAAGCTTATTGGTGAAGTGGCAAGGCAAGGCTATACTATTGTCCCTTTATCAATATATCTTAAGGGAAGTTTAGTAAAAGTTGAGATTGCTTTAGCTAAAGGTAAAAAGTTACATGATAAACGCCAAGATATAGCTAAAAAGGATCAAAGAAGAGCTACTGAGAGAGATTTTAAAGTTAAGAACTTATATTAAATTAATAATCTTATTAATTTAATATTTTGGAGACATAATGAAAAGACAATTATTATATTTAATTTTTGCCATAATTCTTATTCTTACAGGATGTAGCACATCAAAGAAAACTGGTGAGTTTAGGGATGTCGCAAGGGATAATTCCATTGAAAAAGAAAAACAAACATACAATAATGTTGATAACCAAAAAAGTGAACAAAAGGCAAGTGAGAAGATAGAGCAGGGTAAAGCTAATGGTGAAGTTAATGATTTGACCATAGAAGAATCTGCCTTGCCTGAGTCTGTTAATAAAGACAAAACAAGGATGACTATTTATGATATAGAGGATGGATATATAGAAGTTGATTATAACCCTAATTTGCCTCATCATTCCTATGACTGGAGTAATCTAGAGAATATAAATGGCTACAAGTATTATAAAGCTGAAGATGGTAGGATATCAACATTTGGGATAGATGTATCAAAATACCAGGGTGAGATTAACTGGGATTTAGTTAAGGGCTCAGGTGTTGAGTTTGTAATTATAAGAATGGGATATAGGGGTTATGGTAACGGCCAGCTTGTTGTGGATGAGATGTTTCATGAGAATATTTCTGCTGCATTAAATGCTGGACTTGGGGTTGGTGTTTATATATTTTCACAGGCTATAAGTGAAGAAGAAGCTATAGAAGAGGCAGAATTTGTTGTTCAAAACATAAGGGACTATGAGATAACTTATCCTGTTGTTTTTGATACTGAAGAGATAAAATATGATGATGCAAGAACAGACGATCTGAGTATAGATAAACTTACTGATATAACTATTGCATTTTGTGAAAAGTTAAAACAGCTAGGCCATGAACCTTATATTTATGCAAATGGCAAGTGGCTAACAACAAAATTGAACTTAGAACTTCTTACTGAATATAATCTTTGGTATGCAGACTACCAAGAGAGACCTTTATATCCTTATGAATTTAAAATGTGGCAATATAGTGAAGAAGGTACCATTCCAGGAATTAAAGGACCTGTAGATTTAAACATCTTTTTTAATGACTAAAGATCTTTAACTGAAATGCCCCTTACAAAAAGTGCAATTATCTGGTAGAATGTATACATTAGGGTATTTTAGCATAAGTGTGTAGGCAGGAGGAGAATTATGTTTTTGATTGGAACAACCACAGAAAAAGTTAGGAATGGAAAAGTATCATTGCCTAAAGAATACCACTTAAGAAGATATACAATATATGGCAAGTGGAAAAATAAAAATATATTATATCTATCTGACTCAAAGAAAGCATTAAATTTTGCTGCTGGCCAAGATAACTTAAGTTATAAAGTGAAGATAGATTCCGAGGACAGAGCTGAAGTTCCAAAGGAATTCGAGAATACCAAAGTGAAGATAGAAGGAAGTATATCAACAGTTAAATTGACGTTTTATAATAAATAAGAATGGAGGCAAAAATGTTTGAAATAGGAGACTATATTATCTACGGTAATAGTGGAGTATGTGAAGTCGTTGAAATTGGTCCTATTCAATTGAATGGTCGTGATAATGATAAATTATATTATACATTAGAACCTGTATATGAAAAAGGAAGTAAGGTGTATACACCTGTCGGTAATAAAAAAGTATTAATGAGAAAAATCATATCTAAAGAAGAGGCTTTAGAGCTTATTGATAATATCCCTAATATAGAGTTTGAAATAGATTTAACAGACAAAGAAAGAGAAAGATCTATAAAAGAATCCCTTAGAACTATTGATTGTGAAGAATGGATAAAGATATTAAAAGCCTTACACTACAGAAAACAGGAACGTCATGCAGATGGTAAGAAGATGACAAGTTCCGATGAAAAGTTTATGCAAGCAGCAGAAGACTGCTTATACGGAGAATTATCAATCTCATTAGATATGCCAAAAGAAGAGATTGAAGATTTTCTATTGAATCGACTAAAAGAAGCTGAATTGGCATAATATATATATTATTGAATTTTCTGTCACACAAAAATTATTAACAAAACCCTATACAAATGCAGAAGAGAAGAGAAGAATAGAAGGAAGGATTATTAACATAAATCCTTCCTTCTATATTTTTTATATTTAAAAA
>CAZUDG010000090.1:0-1463 GCA_964618775.1 uncultured Lachnospiraceae bacterium
CCTAATAAAGCCTAGACGAGAACAATAATAGTTATTATAATAAAGTAAACTGTTTAAACGAAAAACATCAGAAATCAATAAATTAGAGGATACATTAGGTTGCACAAATGGAAACCATGTGGGAACCAGGAAATATACATACAGGAAATAACATACATGATATATATATGAAAATAAACAAAAGTAATACACGAATCTAAATATGAAAGTTCTTGCCGAGAGTAAATAATCAATATATACTGTCTTTATATCTAGAATAATCAATATATTTAATCAATATGTGCGTCTTTACATCTAATGGAAGGAGTGAGCTAGATGAGTCAATCCCTAAGAGAGAAAATGGAACAAATGGAACATGAATATTTTAGTCCCTACGCAGCCTTTAGTGATGAGTCAAAAGGAAGAGACAAATATGCTAAACCCTGTGATATTAGGCCAATATACCAAAGAGATAGAGACAAAATCTTACACTCAAAATCATTTAGAAGATTAAAACATAAAACACAGGTTTTTTTGGCACCAGAAGGAGACCATTACCGGACTAGATTGACTCATACACTTGAGGTATCCCAGATAGCTAGAACAATCGCGAGGGCACTCAGGTTAAATGAAGATTTAACTGAAGCGATTGCAATAGGCCACGATCTTGGACATACTCCCTATGGACATGCTGGGGAAAGGGCGCTGCAGAAGATATGTAATGGTGGATTTGACCATGCCGAGCAGAGCCTTAGAGTGGTTGAAGTTTTAGAAAATCACGGTGAAGGGCTTAACCTTTCATGGGAAGTTAGGGATGGTATTAGAAACCATCAAACTAGGAGAACCCCATCTACTTTGGAAGGAAAAATAGTAAGGCTTTCAGATAAAATTGCTTACATAAATCATGATATAGATGATGCTATTCGTGGCCATATTATTAAAGAAGATGATATTCCAAAGGAACTTACTAAAATTCTAGGAACCACAGTAAAATCTAGACTTGATAAAATCGTTCATGACATTGTATCTCAAAGTCAGAATCAACCAGATATAATAATGTCTAAAGAAATAGAAGAAGCCATATTTGGCATGAGAAAGTATATGTTCGAAAATGTATATACTAATGAGAAGGCAAAGGGTGAAGAAAGAAAAGTAGAAGGATTGCTTGTATATTTGTATGAATACTATATGAAAAACATCCACCTTTTACCTGATGAATACTTTAATATGATAGAAAAGAATAACGAGACAGAAGAAAGAGCAGTTTGTGATTATATAGCTGGAATGACAGACAGATATGCAACAGATATATTCTCAGAATTGATGTTGCCAAAATCATGGGGGATTTATTGATTTATTGGTGCCAGGTACCAGCAGGAAAACAGCTGTAAGGTGCAGGGAATGGACATTTGGTCGATAACTGGACGTACCAGGTACCCAACCCAGACAAGAAAGGATATGATATTTTGTTTTATCCAGAAGAT
>CAZUDG010000090.1:1563-5161 GCA_964618775.1 uncultured Lachnospiraceae bacterium
CCAGGTACCCAACCCAGACAAGAAAGGATATGATATTTTGTTTTATCCAGAAGATACAGTAGAAGAAATTAGAGTAAGAAATGACATTGTTGATGTCATTGGTTCATATATAAGCTTGAAGAAGAAGGGTGCCAACCATATGGGGCTTTGCCCGTTTCATAATGAGCGGACACCTTCATTTAGTGTTAGCCAGAACAAGCAGTTATATCATTGTTTTGGTTGTGGTGTTGGGGGCAATGTGTTTACATTTATTATGGAATTTGAAAATTATTCATTTGTGGAAGCACTAAAACACCTTGCTGAGAGGTCTGGAGTTAACTTGCCAGAAGAGGAACAGACCCCCCAGCAAAAAAGGAACAGGTCTATAAAGGCTAGAATCCTTGAAATTCACAAAGATGCAGCGACTTATTATTATTATATTCTGCGTGCAGAACAAGGAAAACATGGGTATAAGTATTTGATAGACCGTGGTTTAAGTGAGGAAAGTATCAACAAATTTGGCCTGGGATATTCTGATAGGGGCGGCAATGGTTTATATAAATATTTAAAAGATAAGGGCTATGAAGATACTATTTTAAAGGAAGCAGGTTTATTTAGTTTTAAAGAAACTAACGTTTATGACCGTTTTTGGAACCGAGTTATGTTTCCGATTATGGATGTTAACAATAAAGTAATTGGATTTGGTGGTAGGTTGATGGGGGAAGGGGAGCCTAAATACTTAAACTCTCCTGAAACTAAAATATTTGATAAGAGTAGGAATTTGTATGGCCTGAATTTTGCTAGGGCATCCCGGAAATCAAGTATAATTATTTGCGAAGGATATATGGATGTAATGGCCCTTCACCAAGCGGGTTTTAACAATGCGGTTGCCTCCCTTGGAACGGCATTTACCAGCCAGCAGGCAAGCCTACTTAAAAGATATACCGATGAAGTCCTCCTATGCTACGATAGTGATAGTGCAGGGGTTAAGGCGGCAGTTCGTGCCATAGAGATACTTAGGGAAACAGGCCTAACCACTAAGGTGATAGACCTTTCGCCGCAAAATGATCCTGATGATTTTATCAAAGAAGAAGGAATAGAAGAATTTGAAAAACGTATAGAAAATGCACAAAATGCATTTATGTTTGAAATAGTAACATTAGAAAAAGATTTTGATTTAAATGATCCAGCAGAAAAAACAAGATTTTTTAATGAAGTAGCAAAGAAACTGCTAATATTTTCAGAATCAATAGAAAGAAATAGCTACACAGAAACTATTGCTAGGCAATATCAGATAACATTTGATGATTTAAGAAAACTTGTAAATGCTTATGGGGCTCGGATGGTAGAAGGTGTAGACACCAGCAGAACTGCTAGACGAGAAGAAAGAAACAACAGGAAAAATGAAGATGATGGACTTGTTAAATGCCAAAAAGTCCTTATAACTTGGCTTATTGATAAGCCAGAACTTTTTTCATCTATAGAAGGAATTATTGAGCCAGAAGATTTTTCCAAAGAACTTTACGTCAATGTAACAGACCTGTTATTTAAACAATATAAAAATGAAGGGACCCTAAATCCTGCAAAAATAATCAATAATTTTGAAACTAAGGAAGAGCAAACTGAAGTAGCATCTTTGTTCACAAGTGAAGTTCAGGGGGAAATGACACTTTCAGAAACGAAGAAGGCATTTAAAGATATGGTAGTAAGAATAAAAACAAATAGCTTGGATAAACAAATAAATCAAGCAGCAACCAACAATGATCCAGTAAAGCTTCAGGGATTGATTGCAGAGATATCGGGTTTACAGAATTTGCATATTTCTTTTTATGATGGTTAGAATATTAAAGATTGACTGTAAAGCAAGAAATTAATAAATTCCATAGAGAAAAATGAAATCACTTATACATTTTCATAGGAGGTTAAGTTATGGCAGTTAGCAAGACTAAATTCAACCAAAGATTAGAAGAACTTATACCATTCGCAAAAAACAAAGAAAATATCTTAGAGTATAAAGAAATAAACGAGTTCTTTAAGGATATTGAGCTAAATGAAGCAAAGATCAATATAGTCTACGATATTTTAGATAAAAATGAAATCAAATATATGAAAAAAGCTTCTGATGATAGCCAGGAATTTGATGAGGATTTCGATGAAGAAATGGATGAAATCGATATTGATTTAGAAGATGAAGTAGAAGATGATGAAGAACTTGAAGAAATCGATTATTCCATTCCAGACGGCATTAGTTTAGAAGACCCAGTGCGAATTTATTTGAAAGAAATAGGTAAAGTTCCTTTATTAACAGCTGAAGAAGAAGTAATGCTGGCAAAAAGAATTGAAGACGGTGATGATGAGGCCAGAAAACGTCTTTCAGAAGCTAACCTTCGTCTTGTTGTAAGCATAGCTAAAAGATATGTTGGAAGGGGACTTAGCTTCCTTGACCTAATTCAGGAAGGAAACCTGGGACTAATTAAAGCCGTTGAAAAGTTCGATTATAGAAGGGGTTTTAAATTTTCCACATATGCTACTTGGTGGATTCGCCAGGCCATTACAAGGTCAATTGCTGATCAAGCTAGAACCATTAGAATTCCTGTCCATATGGTAGAAACTATCAATAAATTAGTTCGTACTCAAAGGCAATTGCTTCAAAAGTTAGACAGGGAGCCTACTCCTGAAGAAATATCAGAGGAAATGGACATTCCTGTTGAAAGAGTTAGAGAAATCCAAAAGATCTCTCAAGAACCTGTTTCCCTAGAAACTCCAATTGGGGAAGAGGAAGACAGTCATTTAGGAGACTTTGTACAAGATGAAAACATCCAAGAGCCTGAGGATGCTGCATCATTTGTATTGCTTAGAGAACAGCTTTTTGAGGTAATGGATACCTTAACTGAAAGAGAACAAAGAGTTTTAAGTCTAAGATTTGGCTTAGAAGATGGCAACACAAGGACTTTAGAAGAGGTTGGAAAAGAGTTTAATGTGACAAGGGAAAGGATTAGGCAGATCGAAGCCAAGGCTCTAAGAAAGTTAAGGCACCCTAGTCGTAGTCGCAAGTTGAAGGATTATCTAGAGTAATAATAATGTCCTTAAAGGACAAGAAAATAATTGTGTGTTTGGAGAGTAATACAAATAATATTTTATAAGGAAAATGATTATGGATTTATCGGATAGATTAAAAGCAGTAGCAGATATGGTGTCTTTTGGACACAATGTAGCAGATGTAGGCTGTGACCATGCCTACATTTCTATTTATCTAATAAAAAATAAAATATCAAATAAAGTTATAGCAATGGATGTAAATGAAGGACCACTAAAGATAGCAAGAAACAACATTTTCAAGGAAGGTCTTGATGGGAAAATCGAAACTAGGCTATCAGATGGGCTAGAAAAGTTATCAGCAAATGAAGTAGATGCAGTATTGATTGCAGGCATGGGTGGGGACCTAACCTGCAAAATTTTGCAAGAAGGTGGAGACAAACTACATAAGGTAAAGGAATTAATACTTCAGCCACAATCAGATTTACATAAGGTGAGAAAGCTTGTTGAAAGGCTAGGATTTGTAATTGTTAAAGAAAAAATGTTGATTGATGATGAGAAGTATTATGTGGTGATTAAGGCT
>CAZUDG010000090.1:5261-6891 GCA_964618775.1 uncultured Lachnospiraceae bacterium
TTATGGAAGATTTAGTTAGGATTATGATTAATGGAGAAGTAAAGGAATATCCTTATGGGACTTCATTTCTTCAAATTAGTAAGGAATATGAAGCAGAATATGAAAATGATATTATATTAGTACTTGCAGATAACAATTTGAGGGAACTTCACAAGACAGTAAAAACGAGTTGTGAGCTTGAATTTGTGACTACAAAAGAAAAAGATGGTAGGAGAACTTATCAAAGAGGTTTGATTATCCTCATGCTCAAGGCCATTTACAATGTCCTTGGCAAGGAAATTGCACGTAATGTTTCTATAGAATATTCCGTTTCTAATGGTTTATATTGTACTTTATCTAAGAAAGAAGATTTGACAAAGGAAGATGTGGCAAAAGTAAAAGCAGAGATGGAAGATTTGGTAGCAAGAGATGTTATGATAGAGAAAAAAACCATTGGAACCAGCGATGCTATGGAATTATTTAATGAATATGGGATGTATGACAAAGAAAAACTGTTTAAATATCGTAGGGTTTCCAAAACCAACATCTACAATTTAGACGGTTTTGAAGACTACTTTTATGGTTATATGCCATCAAGCACCGGGATATTAAAGCATTTTGATTTGATTTTATATGAAGGCGGGATTATGCTTGTGCTTCCTTCAAAAAGTAAGCCAAGTCTAGTTGAGGATTATAAACCTCAGCCAAAACTTTTCTCCACATTACAGACGTCCAATAAGTGGACAAAGAGTGTAAAAATCGATACAGTTGGGGATTTAAACAATGTAATTGTAAAAGGTGAAATTAATGAATTTATACTAGTCCAGGAAGCGTTACAAGAAGCAAAGATTAGCGAAATTGCAAAGCAAATCAAGGAAGCTAGTCATGCTAAACTTGTTATGATAGCAGGGCCGTCGTCATCTGGAAAGACCACACTTTCCCATCGTCTATCTGTGCAGCTGCGTACTCATGGATTGATTCCTCATCCTATTGCAGTTGATAACTATTATAAAGAGAGAACTGAAGAAAATATGCAGTATATGCTAGATGAATATGGCAATCCTGATTATGAATCCCTAAGAGCCATAGATGTAGAATTATTTAATGAGCATATGACTGATTTGAGAGATGGAAAAACAGTGGATTTGCCAGTGTATAACTTTGTAACGGGTCGCAGGGAATACAAGGGTAATTATACAAAATTAGGGGAAGATGACATCCTTATAATTGAGGGCATTCATGGATTAAATGATGAGCTTTCATATAGCTTACCAAGGGATATAAAATTCAAGATTTATATTAGTGCACTTTCTACTTTAAATGTTGATGAACATAACAGAATCGCAACTACTGACGGAAGATTGCTTAGAAGAATAGTTCGTGATGCAAGGACAAGAGGAGCATCAGCTGGGGATACAATAGATATGTGGCCATCCGTAAGGAGAGGGGAAGATAAAAACATATTCCCATTTCAAGAAGAAGCAGATGTCATGTTTAACTCAGCATTAATTTACGAGCTGGCAATATTAAAGCCTTTAGCAGAGCCTTTGTTATTTGATGTAAATAGAGACTCAAAAGCTTTTATAGAAGCAAAGCGTTTGCTTAAATTCCTAGATTATTTATTAAGTGTAAATAGTGAACATGTACCGAC
>CAZUDG010000091.1:0-6830 GCA_964618775.1 uncultured Lachnospiraceae bacterium
GACTGAGCAGGTCTACCATAGCTTATTAATTCGCCATATTGTTCAATCTCATCATATTGGTCTTTTTTCATATAATCATAACGAGCCACTTTCTCATCCCACACCTTGGCAAGTCCAGCTTCATCCTTACGGCTTTTCAAAGCAAAGTCTTCACTTAAAATACTTCCAAAATAGTCTGTGAACTTTTCAGCTCCTGACAAGTTTAAATGTAGTCCACCATCAAAGGTATCTTTTTGATAATCAATACCTATCTCATCTGCAATATCTAGAAAGTTTATGTATGTTAAATCATTCTCCTGGGCATAGTTTATCATTTGGTCATCCCACTCTTCATACCAATAGGGATAAATACTAGGAGATTTTATAAGAACTAATTCAATATTGTTTTCTTTGCAAAGCTTGGTAATCTTATCCAAATAATGATAGCTGTTGTCTCCAAATTGATAGTCAGCTAGTATTTTTCCTTTTGGTTCCATAGTCACAGGCTTTACATCAGCTCGCATTAGGTATCCATTATGGGATAAAGGCTCTTTGCTAAACATATATTTAATGTCTTCTGTACTTAAGTCGGTCCATCTACTGTGATATCTTAAAAGGGGAAAAACATATTCAATAAAATGCTCCTCTTCTGTCATAGAAGCTTTAATACCATTAATTTTAGACTTCGACCAATTCATACCATCAAATGTCATCCGATTATATGCTTCATTTTGGGGCTCATTATATTTCATAGCTAACACATTAAACACCACCACGTCTGGTCTTTCATATGTTAATGTTTCTTCTAAAAGATAATAGGATTGCCAGATAAGTTGTTGGGCGCTACCACGAATATAGCTGGTGATCCCATACTCTTGCCATAAGCTAACAGGGGATATGTTGGAAAAAACTTCACAATCACCTAAAAATATCACATCATGATCAAGCTCTGACTTATAATATTCCTCTACTAAATTGCCCTCAAATATCTCTGTCATATATTTAGGCATTAAGAGCCTTTGTAACATAAGGAATGTGAATATAAACAATATAATAACTGTTATACTAGAAATCAATCTTTTCTTCATAACTCCTCCAGAATAAACATTAAAACACTACTTGCCAGCTCTTTTGATTAGAACTGGCTATATATAAACTGGCTAGCATCATACCCTACTCCATAAGCCCCAAATACTATTATAGCAAAAAATAAAGCTCCATAAGCTATATAAGTAATCGCTTTTGGTCTAGCTCCTATTTTTTCTCTAACGCTTCCTGTTCTCCCTGATAAAGAAACTAATAAAATAAGTAAAACCCCAGGGATTAAAACCATATAATCTGCTTTACTTAAGCCTACATTTAGCAATCCACCTTGAAACAATTCTATAAAGTTGATATTAGTAAATATTGATCCATACATCCTAAATGTAGTAGCAACATCCCTATAACAATCCAAGATTCTTATAAAACTCATAATCCAAAAGGTACGACTTACTTGAAATAATCTGAATAAAAATCTATCTTTAACATTAAATCTATCATGGAATTTATTATATAAAGGTTCTAGTTCTTTAGAAAGAAGAATTACCAAACAGTTTAACAATCCCCATACAACAAAATTCCATGTGGCACCATGCCAGATACCCGTTGTAAACCATACTATAATTGCAGATATATAAACTGGTAATCTTTTACCTATACCATCTCCAAGATGTTTGCGAGAGTTTTTTGATAAACGAAGCATAGGACCACTTACTGAAATGGGATAAAACATATATTCTCTAAACCATGATCCCAGGGAAATGTGCCACCTTCTCCAATATTCAGCAGTCGATTTTGAAAAATATGGCCTTATAAAGTTTTCCCCGATTTTAATGCCAAGGGTTTCTGCAATTCCAATAGCAATATCTATACCACCTGTAAAGTCCGCATATAATTGAATTGCATAAAAAAACATGGCTACTATAATATATATACCCTGATACTGGTTAGGATCTGTGACAATTGTTACCACACCACTAGAAAGCCTATCAGCTATTACAAGCTTCTTAAAATATCCCCATAGTATTCTTTGTAAACCAAAAGAAACATTGTGAATATCAAAGGAATGCTCCTTAAACAATGTTTTCTTCAAATCATCAAAGCGACTAATTGGCCCTTGAATTAGTTGTGGAAAGAAAGAAAGGAAAAGTGCGACTTTAAATATGTTTTTTTCATATCTATATTTCTTTCTATAGACGTCAATTAAGTAACCCACGGACTGAAAAGTATAAAAAGAAATCCCAAGGGGTACAAGAAAGTTCATATATGAAAACTCTTTACCCATACCAAGGACATTGAATAGTGAATTAACATTACTTATCATAAAATCTGTATATTTTATAATAGCTAATATTCCAAAATTAAATAGCAAGCACATTATAAGTAATTTCTTGCGCTTAGCCTTCATCTTTTCTCTATAGTCTTTTATCTTATTCCTTGGCAAAAGAGCTTTGTGTTCTTTTATGTAAGCATCTTGGTCTTCATGGTTTTTATTCAATTTATAGCTGAAAATATATGTGGATGCCGTAGTTAATCCAATATAGACCAAAAGCTTAACCCCTGCAAAGGCATAAAAAACATAAGAAGATATTAACAATAAAATCCATTGAAACTTCTTTGGTATAATATAATATATAGAAAAAACGATAAATAGAAAGAATATAAATTCATAAGATGTGAATATCATACTTCCTCCTAATGGTCTTAATTGCTAGTTTTTGTTCAGTAGTTTATACTCAGCAACCTTCACTAAACAAATTATATCTAATAATCTTCATTCAATAAATCTTCAATTAACTGGTATATTAACCTGGCAGAGTTGAAATTTTCTGGCAAAATATGTTCTACAGGAATAATGACATCAAATTCCTCGTTGATTTCTGATATAAGAGTAATAATATCAAAAGAATCTAAAACACGGTCATCTATTAATCTATCATGATTTTCAAAATCCACTTCTGGATGTAAGTCTTCTAATATTTCTAATAACCTTTTCATAATACACTTCTCTTTCACGAATATAATATAAATGCTATAAATGGTACCTGGTACCATTTATATGAATATATATAATCCTATTCTTGACCTATATATTTTCTTCTCAAATAATTACGGTCCACCTTACCATTACTTGTATATGGCATAGTGTCTAATTGATGAATGGTACCTGGTACCATATAACGTGGTAGTTTGTCTTTTAAGTAACTTGATACCTCTGCTTTTTCTATATCACCCACATAGAATAATACAATCCTTTTCTTCTTGTCATCGTATAGGCAGCAAGCACTTTGTACTTCATCTAGGACATTAAGGGCAACTTCAATCTCACCAATTTCGATTCTGTGGCCCATATGTTTAACCTGATTGTCTATTCTAGAAATAAATATCAGCTCGTCTTCTTCATTATACTTTGCTAAATCTCCAGTACAATATATAAGTTCTGGATAGTGCTTGTTTAGTGGGTTTTGAATAAATACTTCATTAGTCTTTTCAAAATCATTATAATAACCTAGAGTCAGTGGAGTTCCTCTAATACAAATCTCTCCCACCTCACCCTTTTTAGCTATCTTTTTGTCTTCATCTAACAAGAGTATATCAGTGTTTTTGAAAGCTTGTCCTATTGGTATTGTTTCATCTAGTTCAAAATCTTTCTTAACTTCATAATAACAAGACATTCCAGTGGCTTCAGTTGGACCATAAAGGTTGAAAAACCTTGCCTTAGGCAGGGCATCTCTCCAGATTTTTAACTGCTTTATAGGCATTACTTCACTTCCAAATGCTATTGTATGTAAGTATCTTGGGATGGCCTTTTTAAATGTGCCAAGACTTGAAATTATGGTTAGTGCAGACGAAACCCAGCATATAGTATTAATCTTGTATTTGTTCACAAACTCAACTAGTTTAATAGGAAACATAAATAAATCCTTGGCCAATAAAATGTTACTAGCTCCAAATTTAAGAGATGAATATATTTCTTTTAAACATGCGTCTACATATAAAGGCACTTGCTGACCAAATACAGTATCTTCACTAAAATCTAATACACTAGATAGACTTTCAATGAAGTCTATTACTGACCTATGACAGGCTACTATCCCCTTTGGAACACCTGTTGAGCCAGAGGTGAATACTATATAGATTGGATCTGTGTCAATGGCTTTGCTTCTAATATGTGATAATAATTCATCGTCAATATTGCAATTAATCATATCACTATAGAGGTATAAGCTTCCATCATATCCGTACTCATCAACCAATTCTTTGCTTTCATCATCGCATATAATAGCTTTTGGCTTTATATTGTTTAGAATTAGTTCTATACGGTGTTTAGGCATTTCATCGTCTATAGGAACATAATAGTTACCACTATAAACCGTTCCCAAAAACGATACAATTGTCCTAGGATGTTTACCCATAAATACTACAATTGGCTCATTGTAATGACCTTGCCTTGCAATATAGGATCCAATTGCTCTAGCATTAGTCATAGTTTCAGAATAAGTAATAGACTCCTTACCATCTGTAAAAGACAGCTTATCTGGCACTCTCTTAGTTGTATATTCCAAATATTCTAAAACATTATTTTGTCTAGAGAAACTTCCCATAACACACTCCAAATCATTCCTTAATCATATTCTTTATCTATCAAACACTCATATTCTTGTTTCAGTTTTACATTACATAACTTAATACAGTGCCTTGCCAACACTTCCATAGTATCTAAATAACCTTTACCTATATCATAATTTCTTTTTATTATTGATAACTCACTGCATCCTAAGACAATAATATTAGCACCCTTACTTCTTAAGTTATTAGAAAGCAAATCAAACTTTTCTATATCTATAGGTTTATTGGCCTTTATATTATTGTTAATAATATTATCAATACAGTCTTGCTCATACTCATCTGGAACTATTACCTTTATTCCATAATCTTCTGCCTTAGCCTGGAATAGGTCTGTGGCTATAGTTCCCCTAGTTGCCATAAGTCCAACAGTATTTATACCATATTCTTTTAGATATAACAATGTTTCATCTACAGCATCAATAAGAGGTGTCTTAAGTTTAGAAGATATTTCATAATAGAAATAGTGGGCGGTTATACAGGGTATTGCAATGTAACTGACAGATAATTCTTCTAGTTGTTTTGCTGCTTCTATCATTAAAAAGACTGGATTGTCATTACTTTTACCTAATAAGAAATTAGTTCTATCAGGTATCCCAGTCTTGCTATATATTACTGTTTCTAAATGGTCTTGATCTTTATGTCCATCTGTCATATTAATTAACAGTTGATAAAAATGTGCTGTTGCTAAAGGACCAAGGCCACCTAAAATTCCTAACTTCTTTTTGATATTATCACCTCAGATCATTTTTGTAAATCCTTTAAGTTAGCTTCTGAGTATATTCACTTACCTCTTTCAGGGTATAAGGATTTATCATAAGTATAGTAATTACGATTAGTTTTTACAGTATATTCTTCAACTTCTTTATCAGTAAGCATAAATACTTGCAGATAGTCATGTTGGGGAGTAGTGTCAAGATGATACCAACCCTCACCATAATCAACCAAATGCCAATAGTGGTCAGACCTGCCCCCTACTCTTGTAACATCTAAGTTAGATATTCCTGCTCTGGTAAGAAGGGCTTTTGTTACAGAAAAGTAGGTAAAACAATCCCCTTTGCGAGTCTTAAAGCCACCCTGGGCTCCAAGAATCCAATCTGTTTTGTCAACTTGGCTACTATAAGATATATGATTAATGACCCAATCATAAATATACCATGCTTTATCTTTTTTTGACATAGATTCATCTATAATTTCACTAAGAACTTGATCGGCGGTAGCAAACATTTCCTCTTCTTCTACAGAAGCTGGAAGCTTTTTCATTACAGTAACTATCACTTCTTGTGAAGAGGTGTTTCCTTCCCCATCAGTAGCATGATAGGTTAATGTATATTCTCCTGCCCTTTGTAGATTAACCTTGCTATTGTCTATAACAAGTTCTATATTATTATCTAAGTTATCCTTTACTACAACATCTTTTCTATAAGATATTGTGTCTCCTTCAAAGACAAAGAGATCTTTTGCTCCTTCAATAATAGGGGGAGTCTTATCCAAGACTTCTATCTTCCTTGATATACTTTTTATATTATCAAGATAAGTATACATTCCAACAAAAAAGACTAAAGTTATAATCAACAATAGTATATTATTAGAAGGTGTAACACTTCTCCTATATGTTCTATGTCTCCTTCTTGTCAGCAACTGTTCTCCTTGAGACTTTGACCTTGTTGTCATACCTGTCCTCCCTGAGATTTTATCCTCTTAGTAACAGAATGAAGTAGGCATACTTATATAGAGCTTCCCGCCCTATTATGAGTATGCCTTCTTATGTATCTTTATCTACAAAAATCGATTTGACACCAGTGTTCATATAGTTATCAACTACATTATTCTTGTTTTGGATTTGTTTCATCTTGTTAAATATATCTACTTTTTCAACTTCAAGTATTCCCAAGAGCTTACTTTGTTTGTCTATAATAACTTCCATCTTGGAAATGTAATCTTCACCTAATGCTATGCCTTTTGTAGCAAATATTTCTTCTAATTTATCAATACTTGCCTGATTAGATTCTATAAGATTAATTCCTGATTCTGCAGTTTCACCATAATCTTCGTAATTTTCTAATATAGTATCTATTAGTTCTTTTGCTTCTTTTACTACTGCATCATTGTCCATGTGTCTCTCAACTCTTCTAATAATTTCTTGACTTCTTTGATTGCATCAATATCTTTATCAATATTTG
>CAZUDG010000092.1:0-6773 GCA_964618775.1 uncultured Lachnospiraceae bacterium
TTAACATTTATAAGCATTATATCACACATATATATTATAGGAAAATTTAAAAACTGACAATATGGATAAAATATTGATAGGATAAATGTCTATATTATCATACTAATTCCGAGAATGTTATTAGTGTGATAGTTAAAAGTTTATATGTAAGTAGGTTTCTGTACAATAGATACCTTTATACTAATGTTGCTTATTAAATTAGCATTAACATTTAAAACAAGAAAACCAGGCAAATATATTGATATAATCCTTATTAAGTAGACAAGGTAAAGAACCAAAATCTACTTAATAGGGACCATATCAATACGCAATTGTCTGGTTGAGTGATATTTCATATTATTATATAAGTTTTTCTTAATTTATAATCAGAATAAAAATTACTCTTTTTTTATCTATATCTTCTATAAAAATAAGAAGATCTTCATCACCATTATTTACATAATTAGTATTACCATCCTAAGGTGCTATATCAAGGTTTTCTATATCTTTTTCCACATGCACTTTATACCAAATCATAAAGATAAGAATAGTCCAGATTTTTCTACTATAATCAAGCTTTCCTTGTCTATGTTTATCAAGTAATTGTAGTGCATAGTCTTTATTGATAATATCATCTGTATTACTACTTTTAATTATATTTTTAGCCCAATCATATAGTTCATCTTTTAACCAAACCCTTATTGGTACTGGTATTCCCAGTTTTTTTCTATCATAAACACTATTTGGAATTATATCTCTAAAGGCCTCTCTTAAAGCATGTTTAGTAGTATTATTATCAACTCTGTCATGATAATTAAGGTCTAGAGCAACGTCTATAACATCTTGGTCTAAAAATGGAGCTCTAATTTCTATGGAACTAGCTATAGTCATTCTTTCAGCCACTTGCAATATATCACCATTCATCCAAGTATGAAGATCAATGTATTGCATTTTGGATACCAAGTCATATCCATCAGTTTGATCATATAAAGGTTTTGTAACACGTTGGGGGTTGAAAACTTTATTATAGTTCTTTAATAATAATTGTTTTTCTTTTTCATTAAAAATACTAGCGTTACCTATAAATCTTTCTTCAAGAGGCGTACATCCTCTTTCAATAAAGCTTTTTCCTTTAGTTCCTTCTGGTAGGATGTTTGCAACTTTAAGCATAATATTTTTAAGAGGGTTTGGAATGTTTGAAAAACCTTTTAGAGAAATCGGTTCTCTGTAAATATTATATCCGCCAAATAATTCGTCTGAACCTTCTCCAGTAATTAGTATATTAGTATAATCTGATGCTTCCCTACTAGCATAAAACATAGCAATAGCCGCAGGATCTGCAAGAGGATCATCAAGATACCAGATGATTTCAGCTAGTTTGTTGACATATTCCTCAGAAGTAATTATCTTACTTATATTCTCAAGACCAAACTGTCTGGCTGTATCCTGTGCATGTTCAATCTCATTATAACCAGGTATATCAAAGCCTACAGTAAATGTCTTAATGTTAGGATTATGCTTCCTAGCAAGAGCCAGCATAATTGTTGAATCTATTCCTCCTGAAAGTTGACACCCGATCCTATCATTATCTTCCATATGTTTAGCAACAGACTCTTCTACTGTTGATCTTATTCTCGCTACTTTATCTTCAAATTTATCATCTGTCATTTTGAAGATAATATTATAATATTTCGTCATAGTTGATTTTGAATCAAGTTTTTTCTCTAGAAAATGTCCAGCTTCTAATTTTAATATATCCTTTTCCATTACATTTGGTTCAGGAACAAACTGAAAACTCATATAATGATGCAATGATTCATCATTTATTTCAATAGAATTTTCACCAATAACATTAATACTTTTCTTCTCAGAGGCTACAATAAGACCTCCATCATATTCATAATAATAAAGAGGTTTGATACCCATTTTATCTCTAGCAACAAAAGCACTTTGATTTTGCTCATCCCAAATAAGGAAGGAAAACATACCACGAAGTTCATCAAGAAGATCAGGGCCTTTTTGATCAAACAGTGCTACTACTACTTCTGCGTCAGAATTAGTGGTAAAGGAAACTCCTTGTTCAGTTAAACTATCTCTAATCTCTATATTATTATATATCTTCCCATCAAACACAATATGGTAGCGGTCTTTATAAAACAAAGGTTGTGGGACATTTTGATCATCGTCTGTAACCAAGCCCATAGAACCCATAGCAATATTGTCACCTATATAATATCCACTATTATCTGGCCCACGATGTATTTGTAGTTTGTTCATAATTTTTATATTCTCGTTATCACTTTCAAGAAGTCCATTATCTCTAATAATTGTTGAAAATCCACTCATATTATATTTACTCCTGTAATTCCTCAGATTTGTATTTCACGGTACTTTAATTTAACTAAAAATACTTTTTTACGATACTAGGTTTCTAAAATATTATCTGATATCCAACCTATAAAATTCCTTTTTCTAACAACGGTATTTTACATTGTTTTGCCTGTGTTGTCAAGATTCTAGCTATATATTAGAGCTTTAATATAATCTTTTTTTTAAGTATTTAATGAAGAAAAATGCCAGGTTATTTAAGACCTGGCATTTTATAATAATCTTTTATTATGTTTTTAGTTATGAATTTATGATTTATAATTCTATTATATTATTTTTTGCTTTTTTCTTTGATTTTTCCTGAACGATAGGCTTTAAGTAGACATTTTAAATCATAACTTTCTTGCATCAGTTTCTTCCCATTATCAGTATCCTTGATTTTTGCACGTTCTCGTTCTATATCAACCACTCTTCTTGTTGAAAAGATATCTGTTTCATTATATATTGCATCTTCTTTTGATGTAAATGGTTGATGAACGCAGAGTTTCATGCCATGAGAATTATATAGTAATGTATATCCTCCAAGTCCTGTTGTGTCTTGATATGCTGGGGAGTACCCGCCATCAATTACAAACAAACGACCATTAGCCTTTACTGGATTTTCCCCTTTTGCTTCTTTTACTGGAGTATGACCATTAATAATATGGCCGATTTTTGGATTTGCACCAAACTCTTCAAGAATTTTTTTGGCAATATCTTCCCTTTCACGCAAATGATAATACGAAGTCTTGTCTTCTTCATGAGTTGATTTATCATCTATATAGTAACGTTCAAATGTTTTCATTGCTTTTTTACCAAAGAGGGGTGAAACCCTACCACACCATAAATACCATATTAGGTCTAAGTATTTAGGATCACCTTCATGTTCCCGTTTGAAAAATCCTTTTCTAATTACTGTATCAAACCTATCAAGTAAAGATTTGCCTCTGTACTGGCTGCCATCAATTTCTAGGGTTAAAAACTCACCTTCTTCATCCATGGGAATACAGCCATGGTAAAGTAAATTATCATTATATACCAGATACATACCACCATTATTTATCAAAAAGGCAATATCATCTTGTAGAAGTTCAGAATGAATAAAGGAATTTACTAAGCGTTCCATTATAGATTCTTCTTCCTTAGATAGTTTATAAGGATCCTTTGGATCAATTGTTGGGAAAAATGAATCATTTAAAGGATAAGTTTTACCATCTATAGTGATTTCATTTTTATCATAATCTATTTTGTCAAGTAACAAGCGGTCCTGCATTTGGAAGTCAGGATTACGTTTTATAATCTGTCCTTCTAACTTAAATTGGATAATAGAAATCGCTTGTTGAACTAATCCTAGTTGTTGTAATTCGTGAGGATATGTACCATGAGTATCTTCATCCACTTTTGGATAAAAACCTTTACTATTATTATCTCCATATGTTGTTTCAACAAATACAATTAACTGACGTAGCGATATTCCATAGGCATCCTCTATCGTTTCAAGCTGGTCATAGCGGGTAGCAATTCTAAGAACATTGGCAATACAGGCTGCAGAACCACAAGCAGCTCCAAACCACAAAATATCATGATTGCCCCATTGGATATCTGCAGAATGATGTGATTTTAGACGTTCTATTATTTTTTCTGGTGCAGGCCCTCTATCATATATGTCGCCTAGGACATGAACATGATCTACTATCAGTTGTTGAATTAAGTAACACAGCTCAACAATGAAGTCGTCGGCACTATCAAGTTCAATAATACTTGAAATAATTTCATTATAATAATCTGATTTGTCAATATAATTCTCATCTCTAGACAACAATTCTTCTATTACATATTCAAAATCCTTAGGAAGTGCCTTACGAACTTTAGATCTAGAGTACTTTGAACCTGCACTTGCCGTAAGTTCAATCAAACGTGATAATGTAACCCTATACCAATCTTTAATATCTTCTTCATTAGTATATCCCTTTAGAATTATATACATTTTCTCTTCTGGATAATAAACTAATGTGGCAAGGGTATTCATCTCCTTATTAGTTAATCGGTTATGAAAGATTTCATGAATTTTAATCTTGACATTCCCAGAACCGTTTCTTAAAACATGTTCAAATGATTCGTATTCCCCGTGCAAATCACTAACAAAATGTTCTGTGCCTTTTGGCAAGTTAAGTATTGCTTCTAAATTGATTATTTCAGTTAAAGTTTCATCTATAGTAGGAAAGCTTCTAGATAATAATTCTAAGTATCTTAGGTCGGGTTCATGCATATTAATCCTCCTCATATATAAATAATTATATATTATTAATATCCCTAAATAAGTGAGTTATTACCTCCATATTACTAAATATTCCTTAACAAATCAATTAAGGCCAATTATTGATTTAAGTCAGCTAGCAAATAGAAAGAGTATAATTTACTAATAATCATGTGATAGATAAAGAAGCCTCCTAAAGCAACATCTAATCTGTTTTAGGAGGCTTGTGAAAATATATATAAATTTTAGTAAAATGTTTTAATTATTCTTGAATTCCTGGGACTTTTGGTAAATTATCAAATCCTTTTTTTAAATCTTCATCAGTAGGAATATTGTCAACCATAGTTTTATCTAAATAAGACTCATAAGCTTTTAAATCAAAATAACCAGTACCTGTAAGTCCAAATAGGATAGTTTTAGCTTCTCCTGTTTCTTTGCATTTCTTAGCTTCTTCTATTGCAGAATAAATTGCATGTGCACTTTCAGGTGCTGGAAGTATAGATTCATATTTGGCAAAATACACAGCAGCCTCAAACACTTCTGTTTGTGTTACTGATATTGCTTCCATCAATCCATCATGATAAAGCTTAGAAAGAATTGGATTCATTCCATGGAATCTAAGTCCTCCTGAATGGTCAGCTGAAGGGATGAAATCTCCACCTAAAGTATACATTTTAGCTAGTGGTGTAACTTTGCCAGTATCGCAGAAGTCATATGCAAACTTACCTCTTGTAAAAGATGGACATGATGCAGGTTCTACTGCAATTATTCTAGGATCTGCCTTACCTAATAATTTGTCTTGCATAAACGGTGCAATTAATCCACCAAGATTGGAACCGCCACCGGCACAACCAATTATGATATCTGGATACTCATCTAATATTTCCATAGCCTTCTTGGATTCTAGTCCTATAATTGATTGATGAAGCAATACTTGATTAAGGGCTGATCCAAGAGAATAACGGGTGTTTTCTGTACTTGTGGCTTTCTCTACTGCTTCTGAAATAGCACACCCTAAACTTCCACTTGTTTCAGGATTTAATTCTAATATTTGTCGCCCAACTTTAGTAGTAGTACTTGGACTAGGTATTACTTGTGCATCAAAAACATTCATTACTGACTTGCGGAAAGGTTTTTGTTCATAAGAAGATTTAACCATATATACTGTTAAGTCAATTCCGTAATATGCACATGCTTCTGATAGTGCTGTTCCCCACTGACCTGCTCCAGTTTCAGTGGTAAGGTGGGTTATACCTTGCTCCTTGGCATAATAAGCTTGAGCTATAGCAGAGTTTAGTTTATGACTTCCTGAAGTGTTATTTCCTTCAAATTTGAAATATATCTTTGCAGGAGTATCAAGGGCTTTTTCAAGATTATATGCCCGTATTAGTGGCGATGGACGAAACACTTTATAGTAATCTTGGATTTCTTCTGGTATATCAACATATCTGCTTTCCTCATCTAATTCTTGTTTAACTAGTTCTTCACAAAATATTGGATTTAAATCATCAGCAGTAACTGGTTTCATTGTCCCAGGATGGATCATTGGTTCCGGCTTATCTTTCATATCTGCACGTAAGTTATACCATTGTGTTGGCATCTGCTCTTCTGATAAATACAGTCTGTAAGGTACTTTTCTTGCCATAATTCATTCCTTCTTTCTATTAAAGTTTTTTGTTATCATAAACAAGATTTTAAGTTGTATAACCAGTTCATATCACAAAAAGGGTATAAAAAAAGCCTCTGTCTCAGTATTATTACTGGGACAAAAGCATATTATACTCTTGCGGTACCACCCGGTTTGGTGCATTGCACCCTCTCATTCATATACTTATATAAACACTATATTAAACTAAAGATACAGTAAATATGCATCTTAATAGTTATATACTAAGTATTTACACCTTATATATGCTCGCTTGATAACGGATCGAGTTTCCGTTAGGTATTACTCAGCAATAAACTAACTTATTACTTTTCTTCCTACCCTCGTAAGCCCATTCAATCTTGCTATTATTACTACATCTCACCTACTGTAGCTCTCTGTAAATAATCTTGCAATATTTACTCTTCTTACTCTCTGGTTTATGATTTAATCTATTATATGCTAATATATAGGAAATTGTCAAGGATTATTTGAAAACTTTATATTTGTTGTGTACCCTATTGC
>CAZUDG010000093.1:0-6624 GCA_964618775.1 uncultured Lachnospiraceae bacterium
ATAATTGTTAAGGGAGGCAGAAGAGATGTTTTCAAATAAAGATTTAAGAAAATTAATTATACCATTAATTATTGAGCAGATACTAGCGGTTGCGGTGGGAATGGCAGATACTGTAATGGTATCAAGTGTAGGTGAAGCTGCAATTTCTGGAGTATCTTTGGTAGATGCAATAGCCATACTACTTATAGGATTGTTTGCAGCCATGGCTACTGGTGGTTCTGTTGTAGCGGCTCAACATTTGGGAGCTTATAAGAATAAAGAGGCTCACGAGGCTGGAAAACAGTTGTTGCTTTCAATTACAATTTTATCAATAGTGCTTACTGCAATATGTTTAATAGGAAACAGGGCCATATTAGAAATATTATATGGGAATGTTGACTCTGGGGTAATGAGTAGTGCTAGGACATATTTTTATATAACTGCCTTATCTTATCCATTCCTTGCAATTTATAATGGGTGTGCAGCCCTCTTTCGTGTTATGGGGAATTCACAGACATCCATGAAAACATCTTTAATAATGAATGGTATTAACATTGTAGGTAATGTATTTTGTCTATATGTCCTTAAAATGGGCGTAGAAGGAGTAGCAATACCTACATTAATATCTCGAGTTGTTGCTGCAGTGATTATTTTAGTTTTAATAAGAAACCGTGATAACTTAATATTTATAGATGATTATAAGAATGTTAGATTTAACCTACCAATGATCAAAAAAATAGCTGCTATTGGAATTCCAAACGGTCTAGAGAACTCCATATTTCAAATTGGAAAAATATTAGTTTATGGTATTGTTGCAAGTTTTGGAACCGCTGCAATAACAGCCAATGCTGTTGCTAATAATATAGCTGGAGTGTCAGTAATACCTGGTGCAGCAATAGGGCTGTCTATGATTACAGTAATTGGAAGAAGTGTAGGTGGCCATGAATTTGATCAGGCCAAAGCCTATACTATTAAGTTAATGAAAATAACCTATGGAATTATGTTGGTCCTGAATATAGCTATAATACTTCTAATTAATCCAATTCTTAGTATTTATAGTTTGACAGCAACTACCAAAGAATTAGCCCTACAACTGGCAGTTATCCATAGCATTATGGCAGCTCTTATTTGGCCAAGTGCATTTACCCTACCCAATGCCCTGCGGGCAGCCAATGACGTTAGATTTACTATGGGAATATCTGTTTTATCCATGTGGATATTTAGAATAGTTTTATCTTATGTACTTGCGATTTATTTTAACATGGGTGTGCTTGGAGTTTGGATTGCGATGTTTGTAGATTGGGTATTCCGTGCTACAAACTTTATCACAAGATTTGTAACAGGTAAATGGCTAAAACATGTATATTAATGATTGACATATCATGATTTTATAGATAAAATACTTTTGATGGGGGTATAGCTCAGTTGGGAGAGCGCTTGAATGGCATTCAAGAGGTCAGCGGTTCGAACCCGCTTATCTCCATTTTTTGATTTATAGTGAGGTCGTGGACGAGCTTTATGAAGGTGATATATGTATACATATTATCACCTTCATTATAATATTTTGAAGTTTTATTATTAAACATAGGGAAGTAATTTGTGTTAATAACTATTTTCAGTGTCATTATGCTAAAAGAAGGAAAGTAGCGGTATGAATAAGAGTAAAAGTGCTATACTTGTAATTTTAATAATGCTTATATCTCCACTAGTATTAACTGGATGTTCTAAAGGTGGAAAGAACTATAATAATGGAGTTTCTGCCTTCGAAGATGGGGATTATAAAACTGCAGCGGAGGAGTTTAGTGAAGCAATTACCTTGAATCCAGATTCAGGGGATTATTTTATTGCTTATGGTGATACTTTACTAATGCAAGAGAATTATGAGGAAGCAGTTAATATTTATAATCAAGTTATTACAGATAAGGATAATACAATAGTTAAACAAAACAATAAAAGGGCATACTATGGTAAGGGTGTTGCTTACTATAATATGGCTGAATATGACAAGGCTATAAAGCAATTTGACCTTGCTTCATCAGTAGATGAATTGGAAGATTTAGACTTAGATATCTTATTATATAAAGGAAACACCCAATTAGATGCCGGTCTATATGAAGATGCTGTATCTACATATACTTTGGCAATAGGTATAGATTCTAAAGACACCAACATTTATTATAACAGATCAATGGCTTATAAAGAGCTTGAAGATTATAGCAATGCTGAAGCAGATATGAACACCATAATATCTTTAGAACCTGATAATTATGAATATTATTTTGACTACTATTTTCTATTAGAAGATCAGAACAAATTAGAACAAGCAAATGAAATATTAGATAATATTACTAGAATTAAAATTGAAGACCAAGTAGGTTTCTTTAATAATGCTAAAGCCAACTTTTATCTAGGGAATTACAGCTCTGCAAATGAAGGTTTTTTAAAAGCAGTTACTGATGGGATATTAGAGGCTAACTATTACCTAGCTAGAATTAAGGAGCAAGAAGAGGATTATGAAGGTGCCATCTCCTATTATGAGGAATTCTTAAATATAAATTTTGATGAATATTTTGTAGAAGATTATTATATTTCCCTTGGGGCTAATCAGGCTGGATATTGTTATATACAAGTGGAAGAATTTGAAAAGGCCTTAGAGAAATTAGATAAAGGATTAGAACTAGATATTGTATCAACAAATCAAGCCTTACTCAGCAACAAAGTTGTTGCCTTAGAAGGATTAGGAGACTATGAAGAAGCTTATAAAGTGTTACAAAAACTTGTAGCCAGGTATCCCGAAGATGAAGATATATTAAAAGAATTAGAATTCGTAAAAACTAGATTACCAGGTGCCACTATTGAAAAAGGTGAATAGTTTTTAGATGATGAAATGAAAGAAGGTATATAATTATTTGATGTATGAAGTAGAACAAGCCCAAGAAAAACTTGTATTAATCGCAGTGTCAGCCCAGGAAGATGACGATACCGAAGAATCCTTAGATGAACTAGAGGATTTAGTTTATACTGCAGGTGGCGAAAGTGTTGCAAGAATTATTCAAAATAGAGAAAGAATTCATCCAAGGACTTATATAGGAAAAGGTAAAATTGATGAAGTAATAGATTTAATATTTGAAAATGATGCAACAGGAGTAGTATGTGACGATGAACTCTCCCCAGCCCAAATGAAAAATCTAGGGAAGGCTTTAGACACTAAGGTGATGGATAGGACTGTACTTATACTTGATATTTTTGCAAAGAGAGCTACAACAAAAGAAGGAAAGCTTCAAGTAGAACTTGCCCAACTTAAGCACAGAGCTACTCACTTAGTGGGTATGAGAGACTCTCTTTCAAGACTAGCTGGTGGTATAGGAACTAGGGGTCCTGGTGAGATGAAACTTGAAATAGACAGAAGACGTATCAGGGAACGTATCTCTATTTTAAATCAAGAGTTAGAACAAGTTAAGCAATCAAGAAGTGTAATGAGAGATGCTAGAAATAAGAGCCATATACCTGTTGTAGCTATTATTGGCTATACCAATGCAGGCAAATCAACCTTGCTTAATCATCTAACCGATGCAGGTGTATTGGAAGAAGATAAATTGTTTGCAACTTTAGATCCAACTACTAGGGCAGTAACCTTACCTAGTGGACAACAGTTGCTTTTAACGGATACAGTAGGATTTATAAGAAAGCTTCCCCATAACCTTATTGAAGCTTTTCAAAGTACATTAGAAGAAGCCAAACATGGGGATATTATATTGCATGTTGTAGATAGTGCTAATCCAGATGTTTACAAACAAATGCATATTGTTTATGAGACCCTAAGAAGGCTTAAAATAGAAGACAAACCTATAATAACTGTATTTAATAAGGATGACCTAAGAGATGAAGATCTTATATTAAAAGATATAAAGGCTGATCATACATTAAAGATATCAGCAAAGTATGGAAGTGGAACAGAGGAGCTTTTAGAGGTTCTTGAAAAAGTATTAAGAGAAAAAGAAGTTTATATAGAGAAACTATTCTCCTATGATCAAGCCGGCAAAATACAAACAATACGAAAGTATGGCGAATTACTGTTGGAAGAATATAGAGACGATGGAATTTTCGTAAAGGCTTATTTGCCGAAAGAATTATACCAAAGAATGGAACATGAGTTGTAAAACCTTATAAACACTAGATGTTGTGGTTAGTAGAAAATATTAATCCAATATCTGGTGTTTTTTCTTGACTATCCAATTTTAGTTTGATAAAATGAATTCATGGGACTAACTATATGTTAATGAATTATCAAGGGTAATTAAGGAAGGAGTTACTAATGATACAAGTTATTAAAAGAGATGGGGAAATTGCAGAGTTTAATTTATCAAAGATAAGTGCAGCTATTACAAAAGCATTTGATGCTACTAATAAGAATTATACAAATGATATAATTAATTTATTAGCACTGAGGGTGACAGCAGAGTTTCAAGCAAAAGTCGAAGATAACAAGGTTCATGTTGAAGACATACAAGACTGTGTGGAACATGTTTTAGAACAAAGTGGTTATACAGATGTAGCTAGAGCGTATATTTTATATCGTATGAATAGAGAAAAGATCCGTAACATGAACACCACATTTCTTGATTATAAAGAATTGGTTAATAACTATGTAAAAGAAGAAGATTGGCGAGTTAAGGAGAATTCTACAGTTACTTATTCTGTAGGAGGACTGATTCTACATAACTCAGGTTCTATTACAGCTAATTATTGGCTTTCAGAAATCTATGATGAAGAAATTGCTAATGCTCATAGGAACGCTGACTTACATATTCATGACTTATCTATGCTTACAGGATATTGTGCTGGATGGTCATTAAAACAATTGATAGAGGAAGGACTTGGCGGTGTGCCAGGTAAGATAAACTCATCACCAGCAAAGCACCTTTCCACACTATGTAATCAGATGGTTAATTTCCTAGGTATAATGCAAAATGAATGGGCAGGAGCTCAAGCATTTTCATCCTTTGACACCTATTTGGCGCCTTTTGTTAAGATAGACAAACTCTCCTTTGATGATGTTAAACAGTGTATTCAATCCTTTATTTATGGTGTAAACACACCTAGTAGATGGGGTACACAAGCTCCATTTTCAAACATTACCCTTGATTGGACAGTTCCAGCAGACATGGCTGATCAGCCTTGTTTAGTTGGTGGTGTGGAACAAGATTTTACATATAGTGACTGTAAAGAAGAAATGGACATGATCAACAAAGCCTTTATTGAAATTATGGTAGAAGGGGATGCTAATGGAAGAGGCTTCCAGTATCCAATTCCAACATATTCAATAACTAAGGATTTTGACTGGTCTGATACAGAGAACAATAGATTATTATTTGAAATGACTGCTAAGTATGGAACACCATATTTCTCTAATTATATTAATAGTGATATGGAACCAAGTGATGTGCGTTCCATGTGTTGTAGATTAAGACTTGACCTAAGAGAACTTAGAAAGAAATCTGGAGGCTTCTTCGGAGCTGGTGAAAGTACAGGTTCTATAGGTGTTGTTACTATCAATCTTCCTAAAATTGCTTATATGGCAAGAGATGAGCAGGATTTCTTTAATAGACTTAATAGAATGATGGATATTGCAGCACGTAGCCTTGATGGAAAGAGAAAGGTTGTTACAAAGCTTCTAGAAGGAGGCTTTTATCCATATACAAAACGTTATTTAGGTACTTTTGAGAATCATTTCTCAACTATAGGTTTAATTGGAATGAATGAAGTTGGACTTAATGCAAGTTGGTTAGGACAAGATATGACTCATAAAGAAACATCTGATTTTGCAGCTAAAACCTTAAATCATATGAGAGAACGTTTGTCTGATTATCAAGAAGAATATGGTGATTTATATAATCTTGAGGCAACTCCTGCAGAATCAACAAGTTTCCGCCTAGCAAAACATGACAGAAAGAAATTCCCAGACATTAAAACAGCAGGTGAACCAGGAGAAACACCTTATTATACTAATAGCACCCACTTACCAGTAGGCTATACAGAAGATGTATTTGAAGCCTTAGATATTCAAGATAGTTTACAAACCTTATACACATCAGGAACAGTATTCCACTCATTTATAGGTGAAAAACTACCTGACTGGAAGGCAGCGGCTAAGGTTGTTCGTACTATTGCTGAGAATTATAAGTTACCATATTATACAATGTCTCCAACTTATTCTATATGTAAGACTCATGGGTATTTGTCAGGAGAGCACTTTGAGTGCCCGCAGTGTGGTGGTAAGGCTGAAGTTTACAGTCGAATAACTGGATATTACCGTCCTGTTCAACATTGGAATGATGGAAAGGTTCAGGAATACAAAGATAGACAAGAATATAATCTTAAAGAATCTACATCGAGAGTGATGTTTATGAATGATTTTAGTAAAGATATTGTTAATATTGAAGATGAAAATGTGGACTTATCTGATGATATATCATCTAGATTACATGAATATTTACAAGAAAACTTACAAGAAAGTTTACAGGAAAATTTTGAACAAGAGCTTGATGGCCAGTTATACTTATTTACAACAAAAACATGTCCTAACTGTGGTATTGCAAGAGAGTATTTAAAAGATTTTTCTTATACAGAAATTGATGGAGAAGA
>CAZUDG010000094.1:0-6368 GCA_964618775.1 uncultured Lachnospiraceae bacterium
ATATAAATTTGGAGGATGGTGAACATGAGAAATCATAAATCATTATTACTATTAATAGCAGTATTATTGATTACAGCTTTGACAGGTTGTACGGTTGTAAAGATTGGTGAAGAAGATAAACTAACTGGAGAAGTTGAATTTAGTGCAGGAGACAATGTATCGGAAATATGGGATATTGCTGCACTGCCAGAATTAGAAGAAAAAGCAGTAGATCTAAATACTTTAATTGCAGAGGCGAATGGAGATTTGAACTCTGTTGCAGATAAGTATGGAACATACTCTATGGGAACATCAGGGGAGCTTACATATACAGTCAAAGGAACAGGAATAGTTGAAGAAGTAGACACAGAGAAGAGAGCAGGCTTTATAGAGTTTACATTAGATGGTTATTCAGGACCAGTTGTAACAAGATTACAAATCGGACCAGTATTTACAGGTTCTGCAGTTAGAGATGCTCTAGATATAATTCAATTTGAGGATTATAAGAATCAAGTGGACTATGCTGCAGTTTCACAAAGTATTCATGATCTTATACTAGAAACTGTTATTGAGCTAGTTGATCTTAACTCACTTCAAGGAGCACAAATTGAGTTCACTGGATGTTTTACTGTAAAAGATGAGGAACTTTTGATAATAACTCCGGTTTCTTTAACAGTAAAATAAGGAGGTCTATTAATGAACAATAATGTAAAAACAGATAAAGATGTCTGTTTACACGTAGAGAATGTTAATAAAATTTATCCTGGCACAAAAGCTCTTGATGATGTGACCTTTGGTGTTCAGCGTGGTAAGGTTAATGTTTTAATTGGTGAGAATGGTGCTGGTAAGTCAACCCTAATGAAGATAATAGCGGGAATCGAGCAACCAACATCAGGAAAAATATTTCTTGAAGATGAAGAAATATCAATTAAGGATGCCAATGATGCCAAGAAACATGGAATTGGAATTATTCATCAAGAATTAAACCTGTTTAATAATCTGAATGTATATCAGAACATCAATATGACCGAAGAAATAACTAAAGGTAAAATGGTTTTAGATGATAAAGCCCATATTGATAAGGCTACTGATATCCTAGAGAAATTAGAGTTTCCTATCAAACCAACTACTTTAGTGGGAGATTTAAGGGTTGGTGAGCAACAAATGATTGAAATCGCAAGAAATCTTATTCAAGATAATTTGAAGATATTAATCATGGATGAGCCTACATCTTCCCTTAGTAATCAAGAGGTAGATGTATTGTTTGATCGTATAAGAGAATTAACGGCAGCGGGTATTTCTATAGTATACATATCTCATAGATTAGAAGAAGTTATGGAGATAGGAGATCATCTTACTATTCTAAGAGATGGCAAACTTGTAGCAGAAGCAGACTGCTGTGATGTAGATTTACCTTGGATTGTAAAAAACATGGTAGGTGAAGGCAAGTCTTATGCTAAAAGAGAAGGCGATATAGACTGGTCAACTCGTGAAACTGTGTTAGAAGTAAAAGATTTATCCCTTCCAAAGAGTGGGGGAGGTTTCCTGCTTAATGATGTTAGTTTCGACCTAAAGTCAGGTGAAATCCTTGGTATATATGGTCTTATGGGTTCAGGTAGAAGTGAAGTGTTTGAGTGCATAATGGGAGTAAGACCAGAACACACTGGAAAGGTTATTCTTGAAGGAGAAACTATAGAAATCAAGTCTATATCTGAACAAATGAAAAAAGGGTTTGGTTTGGTTCCAGAAGATAGACAACAACAAGGTATTGTCCAAACCATGGATATAAAAAAGAATTTATCCATAACAAGCCTTAGAAGTTATGTTAAGAAAGTTGTTATTGATAAAAAAGCAGAAGACAAAGCTGTTGATGAAACCATAAAGGACATAAGTATTAAAGTAGCCGATAAAAATTTGCCAATTCTTTCTTTGTCAGGTGGAAACCAACAAAAGGTGGTTATTGGCAAAAATATATTAACAAATCCTAAAATACTACTTTTAGATGAACCAAGTAGAGGTATTGATGTTGGGGCAAAATCTGAAGTGTTTAATATTATTAATCAATATGCTGATAGGGGCTTATCTTTAGTTGTTATTTCATCTGAATTAAACGAGATAACTTCTATTGCTGATAGAATTATAGTTCTATCTAATGGTGTTTTAACAGGTGAATTTAGCGGGGATGAAATAGATGATGAAAAATTAATACTAGCCTCATATAAAGGCCATCAGAGAAACAAGAAGGAGATGGGAAATGAATAAATCAAAGGTGAATTATAACTCTATTGTAATGGCATTATTAAAAGGGAGGACATTTATTGTTTTGGCCATTTTCGTAGTCTTCTTTAGTATTGCCAGTCCGACATTTTTAACTTCAGGTAATTTGCTACTTATTGCCAAACATGTTGCTTTATATGGAATCCTTGGAATGGGTATGACATATGTAATCATAACTGGTGGTATTGACCTTTCTGTTGGAGCAATAGTTGGTCTTTGTGGGATGATTGCAGGAAGCTTAATTAATGAAGGGGTTACCCTTAATGCTTTTGGGGTTACTATATATTTTAATATACCAGTGATTGTATTAATAGTAATTATATGTGGGGCTTTAATAGGTGCACTTAACGGAATCGTTATAACTAAACTTCATGTTGTTCCATTCATTGCAACACTTGGCGTTCAGTATGTAGCACGTGGTTTATCAATGCTTAGCTCTAATGGTGCAACATTCTCAAACCTTACAGGTAAGGAAGCCCTTGGTAATACAGGTTTTGAGATTTTTGGAAGGAATCTCTTTGGCATTCCTGTAGCGGCAATGATATTTATATTTATTGCAATAATTGCATTAATTATACTAAAGAAAACTCCATTTGGCTGGCACATTTTAGCCATAGGTGGTAATGAAAAAGCGGCAAGACTGTCAGGAATAAAGGTAGATAAGAGTATAATTTTAGTATATATATTTTCTGGTATTTGTTCTGCTGTAGTAGGAATTATTAGTGCATCTCAACTAGTTGCAGCTCATCCAGCAACAGGTGAGTCTTGGGAGATGAATGCTATTGCAGCTACAGTACTTGGTGGAACATCAATGTCTGGTGGTATTGGAACAATTGGAGGAACTATTATAGGTGCATTTGTTATAGGTGTACTAAGTGACGGCCTTGTAATGCTAGGGGTATCTGAGTTCTGGCAAATGGTTATCAAAGGTATAGTTATAATTCTTGCAGTAGTAATTGACCAATTCCAACGTAACTTACAAGCAAAGATTGCCTTACAATCACGTAATGAAAACAATTAATATTTAATAAATTCTTAGTGATAAAGAAGGCAATTAATATTTAGTAGATTATTAAAGGTAAAGGAGATAATTGATAGAATATGAAAAAGATAAAATTGGGATTTGCTCCTACTAGAAGAAGCATTTTTAGTGCTCCAGATGCAATTAAATATGCCAACTTAACTAGAGAAAAATTAGAAAAACTAGGTGTTGAGTTTGTTGACATAACAGACATTAATGAAGAAGGCTTGTTATATGATGACAATGACCGTATAAAGATTGCAGAAAAGTTTAAGGCAGAAAAAGTAGATGGCTTATTTTTCCCTCATGGTAATTTCGGAACTGAATATGTAGTTGCAAGACTTGCAAAAGAAATGGATCTTCCTGTACTTCTTTGGGGTCCTAGAGATGAAAGGCCTGACGAAGATGGAATTAGGCTACGTGATAGCCAATGTGGACTTTTTGCAACAGGCAAAGTACTTCGTAGATTTAGGGTTCCATTTACATATATGACTAATTGCAGACTTGATGATCCGGAATTTGAGCGAGGAATAAATGACTTTTTAGCTGTATGTAACGTAGTTAAAGTTTTTAGAAGTACTCGAATATTACAAATAGGACCAAGACCTTTTGATTTTTGGTCAACCATGTGTAATGAAGGTGAATTACTTGAGAGATATAATATTCAGTTAGCTCCAGTGCCTATCCCTGAACTTGTTGCAGAAATGGATAAAGCAAGAGAAGAAGGCATAGAAGTTAAAAATGTAGTTGATTATTGTAATAACAATATGTGTATTGAAGTTAATGAGGAACACTTAGAAACAATAGGGGCTCTAAAGATTGCAATGCAGTCACTAGCTGACAAGTATGGATGTAATGCTGTTGCCATCCAGTGCTGGGATGCTCTTCAAGATGAAATAGGTATTATGCCATGTGCTGCCAACTCCCTATTAAATGAAGAAGGTTTACCAGTGGCATGTGAAACTGATATTCATGGAGCCATTACATCAGTATTAGTAGAAGCTGCAGCCTTAGATGGAACAAGAAGTTTCTTTGCAGACTGGACAGTTCGCCATCCTGATAATGAGAACGGAGAACTGCTACAACACTGTGGACCATGGCCAATTTCTGTAGCTGATGAAAAGCCAACCATTGGTTATCCTCTTGCATTTGATCATCCAGGAGCAATAGAAGCAAAAGGCAAACTTGGAGATATGACCCTATGCCGTTTTGATGGTGATAATGGTGAGTATTCACTCTTACTAGGTAATGCAAAAGGTATTGAAGGACCATTTACTAAGGGTACTTATATTTGGATTGAAGTTGACAATTTAAAACGTTTGGAAGCAAAACTTGTTGAAGGACCTTACATACACCACTGTGTTGGCATACATAAAGATGTAGTTGCTAGATTATATGAGGCATGTAAGTACTTGGATATTAAAGCTGATTTATATGATCCTATTGAAGAAGATGTTAAGGCATACTTAAGGGGTGAATAATTTTGAAAAGTTTACAAGAATTAAAGGTGGAGTCATATGATCTGAGAAAAGATGTTGTAGATATGATTGTAGAAGCGGGTTCAGGTCATATTGGTGGAGATATGAGTCTGATTGATATTCTGATTTGCCTTTACTATAGACATATGAATATTTCTCCTGATAATCCTGATGACCCAGACAGGGACCGCTTTGTACTTAGTAAAGGTCATTCTGTAGAGGCTTATTACGCAGTATTAGCAGCCAAGGGATTCTTAGATATTGAAGAAGTTAAAAATGGTTTACAAAAGTTTGGTTCAAAATATATTGGCCATCCTAACAATGAACTTCCAGGAATAGAAATGAATACAGGTTCCCTAGGTCATGGACTATCAATCAGTGTTGGCATGGCTATTGCAGGCAAGATGGATAAAAGGGATTACCGTGTTTATACTGTTCTAGGTGATGGTGAACTAGCAGAAGGCTCAGTGTGGGAAGGTGTTATGTCAGGAGCTCACTTTAAACTGGATAATCTTTGTGCAATAGTTGATAGGAATGGACTTCAGATTTCTGGGTCTACAGAAGATGTTATGGCTCAAGATTCACAAATAGAGCGGTGGAAAAGCTTTGGGTGGGAAGTTATTAATGTTGAAGATGGACATGATTTTGAAGAGTTAGATAAAGCATTTGCAGATGCAAAACAAGTTAAGGGAAGACCGACTGTTATTATCGCCAATACCATTAAAGGATATGGTTCATCAATAATGGAAGATAAAGCAGGATGGCACCACAAAGTTCCTAATCAGGAAGAATATGAACAGATTATTGGTGACTTAGAAAGTAGAAAGGAGTTGCTCCTAACATGAATAAGATTCCTAACAAACAAGCAATCAATGATATGCTAATGGAAAAAGCTAAAGATGATAAGGATATTGTTGTATTATGTAGCGATTCAAGGGGATCTGCTTCACTAGCTCCCTTTGCTGATACATTTCCAGAACAATTTATAGAGGTGGGAATTGCTGAACAGAATATCGTAGGGGTGTCTGCGGGACTTGCATCTTGTGGCAAGAAGCCTTTTGCAGTTTCACCTGCTTGTTTTTTATCAACAAGAAGCTTTGAACAAGCAAAAGTTGACTGTGCCTATTCAGATACTAATGTGACTTTAGTTGGTATTAGTGGCGGGATAAGCTATGGTGCCCTTGGCATGAGTCATCATTCTGCCCAAGACATTGCAGCTATGTCAGCAGTACCTAATATGAGGGTATATCTGCCAAGTGATAGACACCAGACAAAGCGCTTAATTGCTGCACTTTTAGAAGATGATAAACCATCCTATTTGCGTGTAGGAAGAAATCCTGTAGAAGATGTTTATTCTGAGGACGACTGTCCATTTGAAATGGATAAGGCTACAGTTTTATCAGAAGGTAGTGACATTGCAATCATAGCATGTGGTGAGATGGTTAAACCTGCCCTAGATGCATGTCATATATTAAAGGAACAAGGTATTTCTACAACATTGTTAGATATGTATTGTGTTAAGCCATTAGATGAAGAGGCAGTTATAAAAGCAGCAGAAAATGCAAAAGTTGTTATAACTGTAGAAGAACATTCACCCTTTGGTGGACTTGGTG
>CAZUDG010000095.1:0-6182 GCA_964618775.1 uncultured Lachnospiraceae bacterium
ATGCACCTACTCATTTTGAATCAACAGACGGGAAGTATTAAATTATGGACTTGAATCCTTTACTATATTTAATAATAATGGTTTTTATTGGTTTTGTAGCATATAAGTTGAGGCTATTACCCGAATCTACTAGCGATGCAATACCAGCTTTACTAATGAACATAACATATCCTGCCATGATAATAACCACCTTCCAAAATCTGGATTTGGATTTCATAATATCATCAGGCATAATTGTTGTAGTATCAACTGCTGTTTTTACAGTATCGTTGTTTGTTCTAGGTCGTGTTATATTTAAAAGTCAAGAACCAACAAGACGTGCATTATTAAACTTTAATCTTGGCCTTGGTAACGTAACTTATGTTGGTATACCAATGCTTAGTATATTCTTTGGGCCTGCTGCTGTTTCAATCGCTGTTTTTCATGGGGCAATACAGGATATATTTATTTGGCTTTTATACTATCCTACCTTTATTACTAATAAAGGTAAACAAAAGTTAAACTTCTTTAAGAATCCTTGTATTATAGCTATGATTATAGGAATTACATTAGCCATAACTAAGATAAGACTTCCATCATTTATATCAATTACTTTAGATAACTTGAGTTTTATTACTTCTCCAATAGCCTTATTATTCCTAGGAATTATGATGGCACAGTACGGCTTATCTGGATGGATTAAGAATCCTACTGCCATTAAAATGTCTATAGCAAAAGTAATAGTCTTACCCCTTGTATTATTTTTTATTTTGAATATATTTGTAGACTTGTATCATGCTATAATAATTAGTTTATTATTTGGATGTCCTACAACAGTCATGTCTATTGTATGGTCCAAGCAATATGATAACGATGTAAAGCTTGCTGTAGAAACTTGTGTATGTTCGACTTTGATGCACATGGTGTTTGTTGGCATGTTTTTAAGTGTAATTAAATATTTAGGGATAATATAGAACAGCATTTTAGAGTTTATAGAAGAAGTCGTTAAGAAGCGATACATAATTAAATGTATCGCTTTATTTCTTTGTGTCTTCTTCATAACCAAAGATATTATCCGTTTGATCTATATAGTTATAAGATGCTTCTTTTGCAATTCTATCACATTCTTCAAGTATCTTTTCAACTGCAGGTCTAATCCTTCGATTAGTTTTTCCTAAATCCTTTTAAACTCTATTGTCCATTGCAGTCCAGTGCCAATGCTATATGCTTTTGCGAAGTTACCTTGATTAATTGCAACTGCCATTCTAAACAAGGAATTTACATATATAATCTGTTCACTAACATACACATCTGCAAATGACTTGCCATATCTGATTCTGTTATTATAAACTAGGGTAGAGCCATTTTTTATAACAACCTCCACCATATCGCCATATTCAAAACCTAAAGATAAAAAGTCTTTCATAGTTATGTTAGTCCAAAGACTACCAAAACGAACATCTAATATATCTATGTTTCCTTTGACGCTATTCTCTGTCTTTGTTATTTTGCCAATCTCAACTTCTACTATGTCACCTGTATCAAACTCTAGTCCCACATCTTCAATACTAATTTTATGTGATGCCAACTGGGCACCTGCATATGCAAATAGGTCCCGTCCATGAAATGTATGGGAATACTTCGCTTCCTCTCTACTATGGATTGTCTCATCTATTTCTCTAGCCTCCACTATACCTATGAATTTCTTAAGGTGAGTCAATGTCCCATTATCTGGTGTAACAATATAATGTCCTGCTTTTGTTTTTACTACAACAGCTTTCCTAGCAGAACCCACTCCTGGATCTACTATTGATACAAACACTGTATCTTTTGGCCAATACTGTACCGATTGGAACAGTCTATAAGATGCCTCCCATATGTTGTATGGAGTTATATCATGTGTTAAATTGTATATTTTTAAATCCTTTTCTACTTCATGGGCAACCCCTATCATAGCTGCCACAGCCCCATCCGATAATCCAAAATCACTTTGAAGTACTAGTAGATTGTTCATCTCATAACCTCCTCAACCTGGCTAAACTCAACTTCCCATTCAGGACCGTATCCCACCGAATACTCATCAGCAAAACTTCCTTGGCTTACTGCAAGAGATATTTTCATTAGTTCATTATTATAAATCATAGCCTGGCCTATTTTTGCATAGCCAAATGATTTTTCAAATAGTAATGTATCTTCATATATAAGTTCATTTTTATGTCTTATCTTCACCTTTACATTGTCGCCATAATTAAATCCTGCTTCATTAAAGCCTTTAAGATATATATTAGTCCAAAGATTACCAAAGTTTGGATCGCTTATTTCAAATATTCCTTTGACTTTTCCCTTATCTATAATAGGGTCATATACTGGCATCTTTACTATTTCATCTAATGGATAGGCTGGTCCTACTTGTTCATATGAAATTATGCCACTAGCAAGTCTTGCTGCACAATATCCAAATAAATCCCTGCCATGAAATATGCTAACGCCCTCAGTTCCTTTACCTTTTAACCTATTCACTGTTTCATCTATTTCCCTAACATCTTCTATTCCTACCCATTTTTCAAGGTGAGTTAAAGAACCATTATCAGGTGTAACTACATAATATCCGTCAGATGTTTTAGCCACACAAGCCTTTCTACTAGTTCCTACACCTGGATCTACAACTGATACAAAAATAGTCCCTTTTGGCCAAAACCTCATAGATTGAAACAACCTATAGGAAGCAGACCAAATATCATATTGTGGTATCTCATGACTGCCATCAATTATCTCTAATGTTCTGTCCACACTCTTAACTACACCATACATAGCACATACTGCGCCTTCTTTATAAGTAAAATCTGTTTGAAAAACTAATATTGCTTTCATCATATCCTCCTATATAAACGGGTTATAAAATCTACCATGATTGATAAATACTGATATTAAAATTGATCCTGCAAATATTAGTAAAGAAATAATTATTGTAATATAATCATTCTTTTTAAGCTTAGCCAGGTTATACCAGGTCCTTGATTTATGTTTGCCAAACCCTCTTAAATCCATAGCATCACTAATCATATCTATCTTGTCTAGTGTTGAAAAAATCAAAGGTATTATTATTAAAAGAGCATTCTTAAACCTATCTCTAAGCTTAGCCTTGCTTGATAACTCAAGTCCCCTAGCTTGCCCCGCCAGACTAATATCTTGGTATTCCCTTATAATATCTGGGAAATATCTTAAGGTTAAAGATACAGCATAAGCTGCCTTATAATTAACCCCTATCTTATTAAGTGCTGATGCAAATTCACTTGGATTGGTAGTAAATAAAAAAATAATGCCTAAAGGTATTACTGAAGCATATTTTAGCACTTTAGTTGTCTGATATAGTAATTGCTCTGAGGTTACCGAATACCTACCAGCAAAATGATACAGCTCATGCCTTGTTCCATATATCCTGACACCTTCCTCAGGTGAAAATAGGTATGTGATTATTACATTAGTAATTAAAAATACTGATACATAAATTAGCATTGTCCTTATTTGGGATAACTCTATTTTGGATACTTTTAGAACTCCAAAGGAAAATACCATAATAGCTAAAATAACTCTAATATCATATGAAAACATTACTGCAAAAGTTAAAATCAAAAATGCTAATAATTTTGTCAAACCTGAAAGCCTATGAACTGGCGTATCAACAAGGTTATATGAAAATAATTTACTTTTCATAATTATTTGCCACCAGCCTTTCATAATCTATAAAGCTTTGTACAAAATCAGATTCATTCTCAATATTCAATATATGTGCTAGATTGTATAAGGATGTTTCCTTTAAATTAGCCTTTTTAATAGTATCCTCATCAGTTAGCACATGAGATGGTTTTGCATCTTGAATTACTTTACCGTCTGATAGTACTACTGCTCTTGTTGTATATTCAAGCATTAAATGCATATCATGAGTTATAAAAATTATAGTTATCCCTAAGGAATTAATTTCACGCAGAAAATCCATAATATCTGAATAGTGCTTATAATCTTGGCCTGCTGTAGGCTCATCTAGAATCAATACCTTAGGATTCAATACCAAAATAGAAGCAATAGTTACCCTCTTCTTTTGGCCATAGCTTAATGCCGAAATGGGCCAATCAATAAATGGTGATAAACCACATACATCTATAGCCTTTTCTACTCTAACTTTTATTTCATCTTCATCAATATTCCTAAGGGCTAGTCCTAGAGCAACCTCATCAAAGATTAAATTCTTTGTTATCATTTGATTTGGATTTTGCATTACTAAGCCAATGCTTTCAGCTCTTTCTTTTATAGAAAGATCAACCATATCCTCATTATTATATAAAAGCTTACCTTTATCAGCTTTTACAAAGCCACATATAAGTTTTGACAGGGTTGACTTGCCAGCACCATTCTTGCCGACTATTGATAACATCTCTCCTTCTTTTATATCAATATTTATATCCTTTAAGACATCTTTTCCTTCAATATATGAAAATGAAATGTTATCCATCTTCAGTATGGATTTGGCCTCTTCTTTATCTTTCTCCTTGCTAATAGACCTATACCAAGAGTCCACTTGGTCACTTACAAGGTCAGTATTCAAACTCCATATATGTCCTGGCTTCATATCCCTTGTTACATCAACACCTGCATATTTGAGTGCTGTTACATAAAGAGGTTCTCTAATACCATTATCAATTAGTATTGGTGAGGCTACCATTTCATGGGGATCCATGTCAGCTATTATATGGCCATCATTAATCATGATAATTCTGTCTATATCTTTATGGAGTACATCTTCTAATCTATGTTCAATTATTATTATTGTCTTTTTTGAATCCTTATGTATCTGATCTATTATCTCTATGGCAGTCTTACCTGTAGCAGGGTCTAGGTTAGCCAAAGGCTCATCAAACAATAGAATATCCACATCATCTATCATGACACCTGCCAAGGAGGTTCTTTGCTTTTGTCCTCCTGATAAGTCATAGGGGGATGAAGTGAGGAAGTTGTCCATATCTACCATCTTTGAGACTTCTTTTACCCTCTCGTGCATCCTACTAGTTTCTACCCTATCATTCTCTAGGGCAAATGCTATATCTTCTGCAACAGTCAAACCAACAAATTGGTTGTCTGAATCTTGCAGCACTGTCCCTACAGACTTAGATAAACTAAAGATATCCAAATCTCTAGTATCAGTCCCTTTTACCTTTAAACTACCATCTATATCCCCTCTATAAGAAAAAGGAATAAGTCCATTTAAGCAATGGCCTAATGTACTCTTTCCACTTCCACTAGGACCTACTATTAGTATCTTTTCCCCTGGGTGAATTTTCAAATTTATCTTATGTAGTGTAGGTTCTGCCTGACTATAATATTTAAATGTGAAGTTATTAAATTCAATAATGGGTTCTTGAATCATATTTGCCTCCAAATTTGCATTCGTTCTTACCTGGTCTAATTCCTTGAAATACTACCTTTTTTGCTTCTAGTCTTAGAATAAGCAACAAGGAATAGGGTACCTATTACTCCTGTACTTATTGAGTTCATTATTGCCGCCACAACTCCTTGGGTAAATACTAAGTTTACTGGCTCTGCATAAATTACAATATCCAGCACAGGTGCCACAACTACCCATGCAATAACATTCCCTATTATTTGTATTATATTGAATCTTATGCCATCTTTCGTAGTAAATTCCCCTTCTTCAACACCTGTAGTATTAAATGCAAATCCAAAGATGAATCCTGCAATACCACTTGCAATAACCCAGCTCCACCATGGTGAACCATATTGTAGGGCATCACTAAGTGCGTGTCCTATAAAAGCTATTAGTCCTCCTGCTATAGGACCAAATAATGTTGCAAAAAAACCTGCAATTCCATAAGCTGATTGAAAACTAGTTTCTGGAACTGGAGAAGGTATCTTAACATACATAAATAAAAGCATAAATATTGCAGCCCCAAGCCCTGTTGCAACTATAGTTTTTGTTGTAACCTTAAAATACTTTTTCACAAAAATCCCCCTTCTTTAAACGAATTGGTTTAAAAGCTACCTACACTACATATTTTGACTCATGCCTTTAATTGGGAGGCATTTAAATATTTAGACAGTGATTATAATTTAAATAACCCATAATTTTATATTATTTCAATTGTATGGCTTTGTCAATAATTAGCAACAAGTTCTATGAAAATGATTTT
>CAZUDG010000096.1:0-4184 GCA_964618775.1 uncultured Lachnospiraceae bacterium
GAAGTAATGGAATCTTTCTTAAAATCTTATGATGATATTGATGTTGTTATTGCAGAGAATGATAATATGGCATTTGGTGCAATAGATGCAATTAGAGCTGCAGGTAAAGAGCCTGGTGAAGATATTATAATTATAGGATTTGACGCAGTAAAAGCTGCTTTTGAAGCAATGATAGCAGGAGATTTGAACTGTTCAGTAGAGTGTAACCCTTTACATGGACCAAGAGTTTCTGAGATTATTCAAAAACTTGAACTAGGTGAAGAAGTAGAAAAAACATGGTATGTAGATGAAGGTGTATTCCCAGCATCAGTAGCTGAAGAATTAATAGATTCTCGTCCATACTAATCCTAATATAAAGTATATATTTAATATCCAAATATTTATTGGCTATTTTATAATTAAAAAGGATGGGGCCATTTGTAATGATTGCTCCATCCTTTTTTAAAAGATTTTTTTAGGAATGTATTAAAAATGAAAATGTTATTTAATAATACATAAAATATCTATAAAGGGTTAATTAAAAGGGAATTTATTGTGAAAGGATTGATTTTATTTGAATAATGAAGTGATACTTACCATGCGTGATATTGATAAAAAGTTTCCTGGTGTGAGGGCCCTTTCAAAAGTTGATTTTACTCTAAGAACAGGAGAAGTTCATGCGCTAATGGGTGAAAATGGTGCAGGAAAGTCAACCCTAATAAAGGTTTTAACGGGAGTAGAGACATTAGATGATGGTGAGATACGTATGCAAGGAATAGATCATCCAATTGTTAATAGTTCTCCTCAGGAAGCTCAAAAATATGGAATAAGTACTGTGTACCAAGAAGTTAATTTATGTCCCAATCTTTCAGTTGCAGAAAATATATTTATTGGAAGAGAACCAAAAAAATATGGAAGGATAGATTGGAAGACAATTAATAAAAAGGCAAGTGAAATACTAGAAGTTTTTCAAACTAATATAGATGTAACAAAGCCTGTAGAAAATTATTCAGTTGCAATTCAGCAAATGGTAGCTATAGCTCGGGCAGTGGATATTTCTTCTAAGGTCCTTATTTTAGATGAACCAACTTCAAGTTTGGATGAACAAGAAGTTGAGCAACTTTTTTCTGTAATGCGCAAATTAAAAGATATGGGAATTGGGATAATATTTATAACTCATTTTCTAGAACAGGTTTATGAAATTAGTGACCGAATTACTATATTACGAAATGGTCTTTGTGTTGGTGAATATGAAGCTAAAAATCTGCCAAGTGTCCAGTTAGTAGCTAAGATGATGGGTAAAGAATATGATGAGCTTACTTCAATAAAGAAAAAGGATTCTCTTGATGATAATAAAACTTATGAAGAAGAACTTATAGAAGCCAAAGAACTTGGTCATATGGGAACAATAAAAAGTTTTGATTTTATGATGCACAAAGGTGAAGTTGTAGGTCTAGCGGGTCTTTTGGGTTCTGGTAGATCAGAGATGTCTAGAGTTATTTATGGTGCCGACAAGGCAGATTCAGGTGAATTGTGGTGGAAAGGTGAAAAAATAACCCTTCATGCCCCAATAGATGCCATGAAAGCTGGTATGGCATATTTGCCAGAGAATCGAATGACAGAAGGCATATTCTCAGAGTTATCAGTAAAAGAAAATATAATTATAGCATTACAATCAAAGGGCGGAATATGGAGTCTTATGAGTAACAAGGAACAAGAGGCCTTCGCTGAAAAATATGTTGAATTGCTTCAAATTAAGACACCAAGTATAGATGTTCCAATCAAACAACTAAGTGGTGGAAACCAGCAAAAAGTAATTCTTGCAAGGTGGCTCCTTACAAATCCAGAATTTATGATTTTAGATGAGCCCACTAGGGGTATAGATGTTGGGACTAAGACAGAAATCCAGAAATTAATTCTTGAATTAGCCAGCCAAGGTAAGGCAATAATATTTATTTCCTCTGAGATTGAAGAAATGTTAAGAGTATGTAGCAGAATGGTTGTCCTTAGAGATAATTCTAAGATATGTGAATTAAGTGGTGATCACCTAGGTCAGAACGAAATAATGGAAACTATAGCAGGAGGTGACTTAAGTAGTGAAAATTAAAACTAGTTTAAAAAGTATTGCTAGCCATTCATTATTTTTTCCAATAACTTGCTTAATCATTGTATTAGTTGTAAACCTGTTAAAAACACCCAATTTTTTCCATGTATCAATTAATAATGGAGTTCTATATGGGTATATTATAGATATTCTAAACAGGTCTAGTGAGCTTATAATTATTGCTATTGGCATGACTTTAGTTGTAGCATGTTCTGGAGGTACAGACATATCAGTTGGAGCAGTAAGTGCTGTTGCAGGTGCTATTACCATATATGCCTTAGTAGGTCCTATGAGTAGTGCTACTTATAGGGTGCCTTATATACTTGCCATAATTCTTGGCCTGGCAGGAGCTGTATTATGTGGTATGTTTAATGGCTTTTTGATAGCTAGACTAAAGATACAACCAATGGTGGCAACCTTGATCCTATTTACAGCAGGTAGAGGAATTGCCCAGGTAATCACTCAAGGATTTATAATATATGTAAGAAAAGAAGAGTTTAAGTATTTTGGTAACTTTATTCCAGGAATAGCAGTTCCAACACCAATTATAATTGCGATTGTTGTTATAATATTGACTACTCTCTTATTAAAAAAGACAGCACTAGGGCTGTATATTCAGACTGTAGGAATTAATCGTAAAGCAGCAAAGCTAGTGGGACTAAACTCAACATTTTTTATCTTCTTAGTATATGCATTTAGTGGATTATGTGCTGGAATATCTGGGATGATTATTACATCAAGGGTATATTCTATAGATGCTAATAATGCAGGTTTAAACATTGAGTTAGATGCTATATTGGCTGTAGCAATTGGAGGTAATAGATTAGATGGAGGAAAGTTTTCTATTGCTGGTAGTGTAATTGGTGCAATAACAATTCAGGCACTGACAACAACACTTTACGCTATGAAGGTTACTGCTGATCAGTTACCTGTTTATAAGGCTATAGTAGTAATACTAATTGTTATTATTCAATCATCAGAGTTTAAGAGATTTGTAAGGCGGTTCTACAATAAGATAAAGAAGCAAGATCTTGGAAAGCAGGTGGCAGGATGATTAGAAAATTTAGAGAGAAAATCGATCCAAATACCTTTCTGCTTTTGATTACTATTACTTTATTCGTTTTAATGTACATAGCTGGAATTATAATATTTAGTAATAAACATTTTGGAAGAATTCAAGTGTTTCTTAACCTATTCATAAGCAATGGGGGATTAATAATAGCATCTGTTAGTATGACTATGGTTTTAATAAGTGGTGGAATTGATATTTCCATAGGCTCAGTTGTTGCTATGACATGTATGTTGCTTGCATGGATGATGGAAGAACAAGGTATTGGGGCAATTCCTGCAATCATTATTGTATTAATTATTGGTACTATCTTTGGCCTATTTCAGGGATGGTTAATTGCTTATCTAAAGATTCAGCCTTTTATTGTTACCCTTGCAGGCATGTTTTTTGCCAGGGGAATGACAGCGGTAATAAGTACAGATATGATTTCTATAAAAAACGAGGCTTTTCTTAAAATGGCCAATGCTAAACTATACTTTCCTTTTGGAGGGTATCAAAACAAAAACGGGGATATAATTTATCCATACATTTATCTTAGTGTGGTAATAGGGTTAGCTGTTCTAATAATAATGTATTTTATGCTCAAATATAGCAAGTTTGGTCGTTCAATATATGCAGTAGGGGGAAGTGAACAGTCAGCTCTATTATTAGGCTTAAATGTAAGGCAAATAAAGTTAAAGGTATATGTATTAAATGGTTTTTTTGCGACTCTTGCAGGCTTTGTCTTTTGCTTAAATACAAGTGGGGGATTTGTTGAACAAGCAAAAGGTTTTGAGATGGAGGCTATTGCCTCATCAGTAATAGGTGGAACCCTTCTAACAGGTGGAGTAGGTAATGTTATTGGTAGTCTTTTTGGCGTACTTATTAAAGGAACAATAGAAACATTTATAACCTTCCAAGGAACCTTATCTTCTTGGTGGACAAAAATAGTTATAGCCGCTTTGCTTTGCTTTTTCATTATTTTACAAAGTATCCTTGGCTCCACCAAGCATAAACAAGAAAAGATATCTCATTAACATCAGACACCTAACA
>CAZUDG010000096.1:4284-6174 GCA_964618775.1 uncultured Lachnospiraceae bacterium
TTATGTAAAAGTAATTGTCGAAACATCAAGAACAATTAAACATATTGTAAACTTTACACGAACTTTACAATATGTTATCCTTAACTTCACAAGAATTTAATACTTTATAATAGAGTTATAATTTATTAATGAGATAGACAGAATCATAAAATAAGGAGTAAAAGCATGGATATATTTGGTGTTTTATTGTTAATTGGTGGACTTGCCCTATTCTTATATGGTATGACTGAGATGGGAGACGGTTTAGAAAAGGTATCTGGTAGTAAGTTAAAATCAATTTTAGAAAGGTTAACATCAAACAAATATAAAGGAGTATTACTTGGTGCACTAGTTACTGCTGTAATTCAATCATCATCTGCAACAAGTGTTATGGTAGTAGGTCTTGTAAACTCGGGTATAATGAAGTTGACTCAAGCTGTTGGCGTAATTATGGGAGCTAATATAGGAACAACAGTTACAGCATGGGTTTTAAGTTTAACAGGAATACAAAGTGATAGCATTTTTATTAATTTGCTAAAACCTTCATCCTTTGCGCCAATTTTAGCCGTTATTGGAATAGCTTTTATTATGTTTTCCAATAGTGAAAGAAAGAAAGATATTGGTAAAATATTTTTAGGATTTACAGTTTTGATGGTTGGAATGGACTTGATGAGTAGTGCGGTTGCACCACTTGCAGAGGTACCAGAATTTATGAGTATATTACTTAAATTCTCTAATCCATTTCTTGGTATGATTGCAGGAGCGGTACTGACTGCTATTCTTCAAAGTTCATCAGCATCAATTGGAATACTTCAAGCACTATCCTTAACTGGTGCCATAAATTATGGTATAGCTATACCAGTTATTATGGGACAAAATATTGGAACGTGTATAACAGCTATTCTCTCTGGTATTGGAGCTAATAGAAATGCAAAGAGAGCAGCAGCAATTCATTTATACTTTAATATAATAGGAACTGTTTTGTTTATGCTTGTGTTTTATGGTATTAACAGTTTTGTAAATTTTGACTTCTTAAACAATCATATTAATGCGGCAGGAATAGCGGTAATACATACAATTTTTAATGTGCTATCGACATTAGTATTATTACCATTTTCAGAGCAACTTGTAAAGTTAGCAACCATTACTCTTAAAGATGATAAAGAAGAAGAAGCTAATGAATTTCAAATGCTTGATGTGCGTTTTGTTGAAACACCCGGATATGCAATTAATTTGTCAAAGGATATGACTGATAGGATGGCAGAGTTGTCAAAGGATGTAATTTCAAAAGCTATTGGCCTACTCAGTGATTATGATAGTGATAGTGCTAAAGAAGTAATGGCACTAGAGGACAGAATAGATAATTATGAAGACAAAATCGGAGGATATCTATTGAAGGTAAGTTCTAAGGACATTACTAAAAGAGATAGTAACTTACTTACATTAATCCTTCACTCTTTAAATGATTATGAAAGAATTGCAGATCATGGAATTAATATAGTGGAGTCAGCAAAAGAAATGCATGAAAAAGGTATTATGTTTTCAGATGATGCAGGCCAAGATCTAGAAGTGATTATCCGTGCGGTTAATGATATCTTAGATCGTACTTTTGATGCATTAGTCAGTCTAGATAGCGAAAAAGCAAAAATTGTAGAACCTTTAGAAGAGGTAATCAATTCCCTACAGCGCAAAATTAAAAAAAGACATATTGCTCGCTTGCAAGATGGAACATGTACTCCTGAACTTGGATTTATTCTTTCGGATATAACTACGAGTTTAGAAAGAATAGCAGACCATTGTTCTAATGTAGCGGTTTATATAATCCAATTAAACAATGATGGATTTGATACCCATGATTATTTAGAACAATTAAAACATGAAGATAACGAGAAGTTTAAAGAACAATATAGG
>CAZUDG010000097.1:0-6133 GCA_964618775.1 uncultured Lachnospiraceae bacterium
GTTTGCTTAAATTCCTAGATTATTTATTAAGTGTAAATAGTGAACATGTACCGACGAATTCTATTTTGAAGGAGTTTGTAGGTGGGTCGTGCTTTAACGTGTAAGAATATATTTATAATATAAGACACAAGTGACCAACCATCTGGTTGGTCACTTGTGTCTTAAGTGCTTTTATTAGTAATTTCACTAGCCATAGGAGTATTTTCTATATTGGGTACCTATATTGGGTACCAGGTACCAATTGACATCGTTACAACGCTGATTACATAAGGGTTGTAGTCGTTTTGCCTATGGTACCTGGCACCGATAGAGGTACCCATAGATGCATGAAAAAACTTAAAAACTTTATAAATAAACTTTATAAAAAAAGACACGAATGACCAGCTATTAGGAATGTAGTTGATCATTTGTGTCTTTTATCTTAATTATTTTTCATTATTTTGCAGAAATTTCTCTAGCTAAAGGAGTATTCTCAGTTGAGGCAAAAACGATTAACACACCAATGCCAGTAACTATTGCCCCAGTAAGAAGCATAGAGTTTTTTTGGTACCTGGTACCAAGTAATGTTGTTAGAACGCTGGTTATATACGGGTTTTAGTGGTTTTGATAGTGGTACCCATGGTACCCAAAAAATTGTTGTATAATCACACAATAAATTGTGCTAGGTCACAATGAACTTTTACAATAATTATGTTATGATTTATTTAATTAGATATTTAATTAAATGAGATAAGAAAGCATGCAATTACAACAATTAAAATTATTAATGGATAAGGTGGGAATAATTATGATACGTATAACTACAGTTATGGATAATGTACCATCTGAACATAAAGCTTTGATTGCTAAACATGGGGTGTCATATTATGTTGAAACCCCAGGTGGAAACGTATTGTTTGATTGTGGGTCTGATGAAAGTATAGTTCATAATATGAAGTTACTTGGGATTAACATACCACCAATTAAACACTTTGTAGGTAGTCATGGACATTATGATCATGGTGGTGGGTTTTTAGATTTACTTAAAGAAGGATTTAAAGGCAATGTATATACAGGTGAAGGGTATTTTGATAGGAAATTAGCTTCAGGTAATGGAAAGTACACTTTTTTAGGGCTTCCTTTCAATGAAAAAACTCTGACAGAAAACAATATAGAGTATAATACATGCCGTGATGTTATGAAAATATTTGATGATTGTTTTGTTGTTACTAATTTTCCAAGAATCCATACTTTTGAAACTGTTCCACAAAGATTTGTTTTAGAAAAGGAAGGTAAAATAGACCAAGACAATTTTGATGATGAGGTCTGTTTAGTAATAAGTACACAAAAGGGTTTGGTTGTTTTAGTTGGTTGCTCTCATCCTGGAATATTAAACATGCTTGATCATATTAAGGAAAAGCTTGGGCAAAATATTTATGCAGTACTTGGTGGGACACATTTAGTGGAGGCAGATGAGAAAAGAATTAATACTACAATAGATAGATTTGAGGAACTTGATATTAAATTTATAGGTTTGTCTCATTGTTCAGGTGAAGCAGTACAAAAGAAAATGAAGGATAGAGGTATGGATAACAGTTATTTATCTGCAGGTAGTGTGGTAATATTATAATCATAACTAAGATGCCAAATAGATTAAAGCTAATACTAGTTAAAATATTGCATATAAAATATTATGACAATAGATATCAATTATGCACGAAATTAGTTTAACTATGAAAGGATCAAACTTATGGATATTAATAGACTTGCAGATATGGCACAGGAATTTGTAGTTTCTACTTCTAGAATCGTTGGTGGAAGAACTATCAATATAATGGATACCAATGGAATAATTGTTGCATCCTCAAGTCCAGAAAGAATTGGGACATTTCATCAAGGAGCATATGAGGTTGTTCAGACTAGAGAAATGGTCCAAATTAGACCAGAGGATTTAAAGAACTATCCAGGTGCTAGAGAGGGCTGTAATATGCCAATTTATTACAAGACAAAGCTGGTTGGTGTAGTTGGAATTTATGGTGAGCCAGAAGATGTAATAGAAACAGCTAATTTACTGAAACTATATGTGACTCAATTTTTTAAACAAAATGCCATAAACATACGAAAACGCAGTGAATTAGAAATTAGAAAACAACTTCTTAATATGCTGACTTCTTCCCTGGATTTTTCAGAAGAGGAATGCAGAAGTTTAGGAGACTCCATATCAGTTTATTTAAGTATGCCATGTAGAGTGTATATCATTAATGAAACTTCTGATGATAACAAACTAAAAAAGTTAAAAAAACTAGAGCATTTATTAGAAGCTCTTCATATAGCTAGAGTCTTAGATAATACAGTAGACGTATATGGAATAAAAGATAGTCATCTGGTTGTTGTACATTCATCAAGTGAAAAATACTCTAATGATAAATACATAGAAAAAGTATATAGAATATGTGAAAAAGAATTAGAATCAAAAGTGGAGATGGTAGTTGGGTTACAATGTAAGAATTATGATGAAATTGCTTCTTCGTACCAGAATCTTAATTTGTTTTGTAGGGGGAAGGCGGGACTTTACAAATTGGATGACCCATCATGTAAGGAAAAATACCTTATTCATTACTTATCAATGGATTATGGTAATAAATTTATAAAAGAACTTTATAACAATTTATTAGAAGGTTTAGGTGAAAGTGGATTTCATAATGCTATGATAACAATTGAGACTTATTATAATTGTAATCATAGTATAAATAAGGCGTCCGCCAAGCTTCATATACATAAAAACACGCTGTTATATCGATTGAAGCGAATCTATGGGCTAACAAGACTTGAAAAGGAGGGAGATTTTACACAAGAACTTTTGCTTAAACTTGTACTCGATTACTACAAATATTTAGAGAACCTTGATGTTTAAATTAGAGGAGGTATAGTATGTCAGGTTTTTATCTAGGTTTCATTATAGTTGTAGCGGTATTAGTAATGATTTTTGGCATTTCCAAGCTAAATATGCATCCATTTCTTGTAATGATAATAGTCGCAATTTTGCTAGGACTAGCAGCGGGAATGCCTGTAACGGAAATTATCGCAACTGTAAAAACTGGTTTTGGAAATATTTTGGCTAATATTGGTATTGTAATTATATGTGGAACAATTATTGGTAAGATATTGGAAAAAACGGGTGCTGCTCTTGTTATGGCAAATACCATCTTAAAAATGGTTGGAAATAGTCGTAGTGTCTTAGCAATGAGTATAACTGGTTTTATTACAGGGATTCCTGTATTTTGTGATTCAGGATTTGTAATATTAAGTCCAATTTCACGTGCACTTGCTCATCAGAGTAAAAAGTCACTAGCAGTTATGGCAACTGCCTTAAGTGGAGGATTATATGCAACTCATTGTCTTGTTCCACCTACACCTGGGCCAATTGCAATGGCAGGAAATTTAAATGCAGACCTTGGGTTAACAATAATGATAGGCTTAGTTGTATCTGTGCCTGCGATGATATCCTCATACTTTTATGCTAATAAAATTTCATCAAAAATTGATATTCCAGCCAATCCAGAACATACAGTAGAAGAATTAGTTGAAAGATATGGAGCGTTACCAGGTGCAGTCCACAGTTTTTCGCCTATTTTATTACCTATTATATTAATTGCACTGAATTCAATAGCTTCTTTTCCTTCTAATCCATTTGGTACAGGATTCGTTGCTAATCTTTTTAAATTCATTGGTGATCCAGTAGTTGCACTTATCCTTGGTGTGTTTTTAGCGGCCACTTTGATACCTAATGAAGAAAAGAAAGATATCACAAGTTGGATCGGTGAAGGTATCGTTGATGCTGCTCCAATTATAGCTATAACAGGTGCGGGTAGTTCATTTGGTGCAATTCTTCAAGCTCTCCCTATAGCAGATACAGTAGGAGACTCACTACTAGGACTTGGACTAGGGATTTTTGTACCATTTATAATGGCAGCAATATTCAAAACCGCCATGGGTGCATCAACAGTTGCGATGATTCTTGTTTCAACTATGATGGCTCCTTTAATGCCTGCATTAGGATTTACCAGTGAAATAGCAAAGGTTTTAGTAGTTCTGGCAATAGGAACAGGTTCAATGTTTGTATCTCATGCAAATGATTCATACTTCTGGGTAGTGACTCAGTTTTCAGACATGAGTGCAAAGCAAGGTTACAAGACTCAAACAGGAATGACAGGTTTGATGGGAATTGTAACTATGATATTCATATTTATTTTGACTTTAATATTTGTATAACAAATTAAAGGATGAAGGTGTTTTGGTACTGATATTTTGGTACCAGGGGAACCTCCGAAAATTTTAAGTTAAAAGTAAGATTTTAACCTAAGATTTTCGGAGGTTTCCCTGGCACCGATAGAGGTACCCATAGATGTATGAAAAAACTTAAAAACTTTATAAGTAAACTTTATAAAAAAAGACACGAATGACCAGCTATTAGGAATGTAGTTGATCATTTGTGTCTTTTATCTTAATTATTTTTCATTATTTTGCAGAAATTTCTCTAGCTAAAGGAGTATTCTCAGTTGAGGCAAAAACGATCAACACACCAATGCCAGTAACTATTGCCCCAGTAAGAAGCATAGCAGATATTCCAAATACATCTTGGATAACTCCTGCTGTCAAATTACTAAGAACACCTGCCATACCAAAGGTTGCGACATTTATCATAGATTGACCTTTTATGGAGTCTTTCTTTGGTATTATTATGTTAACATAATAAACTACAGCTGGTGTAAATAATGCAAATGCGAATGTTTGTAGGAATTGAGCAAAGTAAATAAGTCCCAAATTAGGAGCAAGGAAGATTGTAAATGCCTTTATAAAATAAAACAAGCTGGAAAATTTAACCAGTGAGCTACATTTAAACTTTCTAAGTAAAAGAACAAATGCAGCCATGACAGGTAGCTCAACAATACTTCCTATGGCAAGGGCAATTCCCATGTGCTCACTAGTGCCACCGACATTTTCAACTATATTTATTAGATATGTGTTGAGCATAATGTGAGAGTAATAAACAAGCATAATACCAAATAAAAATATGGTGTATTTCTTGTGAGTTTTTAGAAACTGAAATGTTGTGGTGGGAGCTTGTTTATCCTCTTTGACTTGTAAATCCTTACTACTATTATTAAGGGCTGTATTAGTTGAGTACTGATTATAATAAGGTTTAAGTCTATAAACATAAACGCTAATAAAATAAAAACAATATAAAATCATAAATATAGGAATTAAAACATTAGGATTTGATTTTCCTATAATGACGCCTAGAAATACTGAAAATATGGAAAACCCTAAAGAGCCAATGCCCCTTGCTAAACCGTAATTTACCAGAATTCCCTTGTTTATAAACTCTATTGCCAAGGAATTAGATAAGGATGTTAAGGAAAGCTGTATGGAAGCTGCAATCATATATATAATAAAAACAACTAACTTATAATCATTTCCCAGTAACATTACAGTTCCAAAGACAAGGTTAAGTCCTATTACAGCCATAACTATTTGCCTAAGAGAAAATCTATCAGTTCTATCAGCAAATGATGCAATAGTTGGCTGAATAATAATTGAGATAACTGCAGCAGCGGACAATGCCATCCCAATTTCAGTATTTGAGAATCCGTTAAATTTCAAGAAAATAGCAGCATAAGAACTTACAACACAGTTAAGAAGGTTGTGTGCTATTTGGATATTCATGTATTTAAAAGTTAATTTGTAGGTTAAGCTTGATTTCATGGGTGATACTCCTATTGAGGTGATATTTTTGGTGCCTTTTTTGGTACCTGGAACCATGTGATGTTGTCATAATGCTGATTGCATGCACCTTTAAGCCGTTTTGTCGATGGTACCTGGCACCCGTATTGCATTGGTATTAATTTTTGGTTGCTTTAGTTTGGTAATCATTGTTTTTGAACCTAATTTATTATATCCGATATAAATCATTAATCAATTATAATTTATTAAAATATATGTTTCAAGAAACATTTAGTACCAATCAAAAACACCCATTAAAATTACAAATTTCCAATAATTTCGACTTTACTTAACAAAAAAATGATGGTAAGATAGTACATGAGTAACACAGATGATCGTGCCGATAATCCGAAAGGTAACCGGTAAGGAA
>CAZUDG010000098.1:0-4917 GCA_964618775.1 uncultured Lachnospiraceae bacterium
AAATTTAAAAAACCCTAGAATCCAGTCTGAGCTGAGTTCTAGGGAATAATATTCTAATATTATATTAAATTACTTTCTTAATCCAAGGCTTGCGATTAATTCACGGTAACGTTCAACATCTTTTTTCTTAAGATATTCAAGTAAACCTCTTCTTTGACCAACCATTTTAAGAAGACCTCTTCTTGAGTGATGATCTTTTTTATTATTTTTTAAATGTTCTGTTAACTCTTTAATTCTTTCTGTTAACAATGCAACTTGTACTTCTGGAGAACCTGTATCATTCTCTGTTCTACCATATTTTTGAATAATTTCTTTTTTCTTTTCTGAACTTATCATTATAAATTCCTCCTTGTTTTTTTATACCAAATACTAAGAACTGGTCGGAGTGTCCTAATCCTGAGCACTGGCTACTGTACCTTTAAATATTAGCATATATTTATATAAAAGTAAATGACTTTACTCATCTTAATACTGAATTACTTTTTAATTAAGATTAAAATAAGCTTTACCTTGTACTATATCTTTGTCTATTTGTTCTTTTAATAATTCAATGTTATCAAACTTTATCTCTTCTCTACACTTTGATAGAATCTGAACTCGAATAGTCTTATCATATAAATCCCCATCAAAATCAAAAATAAAAGTTTCCACTCTTATCTCATTGGTTTTTCCAACAGTAGGATTTTGACCGATAGAAGTGATTCCTGGTAATAGGTTACCATTTACCTGGGTGCTTGATACATATACTCCACTAGGTGGAAGTAATTTACTCTCATCTGGAATAATATTAATAGTAGGATAACCTATGGTTCGCCCTAGCTTTCTGCCGTGTTTTACTATGCCTGCTATTGTATATGGAGTCCCTAGTAAATGATTTGCATATTCAAGATCACCTTCACCTATTAATTTTTTGATTAGAGTACTGCTCACCCTGCGACCCTTGTATTCTAGTTTGTCAAAAACTATAAGCTTAAAATCAAATTCTTTTGAGAGTTTTTCAAGTAATTTAACATCTCCCTTACGGTTATGGCCAAAACGAAAGTCTTTTCCTACAACTATCATCTTACCGCCTAACTGTCCAACTAGTATGTATTTTACAAAATCATAGGCTTCCATATTAGCAGTCTCTTCATTGAAAGGATAGGATATCAAAACATCTAGTCCCCAATTTTCTAACAAAATACACTTTTCTTCTAATGTATAAATTAATTTTGTATGCTTATGTTGTAAGAGATTCTGAGGATGGGATGAAAAGGTAAACATAACTGAAGTTAGGCCATGGTTATCACCTGATACAATCTTTTTTAATAACATCTGGTGACCTCTATGTATACCATCAAATTTACCTAAAGTTATTGCTGTATTTTCGTACTTAAAATCTTTTCCTTCAACATAATCCATAATAGTTGCTCCTTTAATACCGTTTGAAATTATAAAAACATTTTAAAAGGTTTAAAAAAATTCTTGTCTTCTTTATATTGATATATTGCCTTGAATTGGTTTTCATAATCATACACAAGGACTTTATCATACTTCTTGTCCATTTTGTAATTCTCTATATATTTTGATAATATCATATTACCATTATATAGCACCTTTGTATATTCTTCTAATATAATTATTTTATCATAATTAGTAAATAGCTGGTCAACTTCAATTAGCAATGAATCAAGATTATGGCCTTTGAATATCTCTTCTATTTCATCTAAGGTTTTACTAGAGGAAATGTCAAAGCTTCCCACTCTTGTTCTTAGCAAATCTTTCATACAACCGCCACAACCAAGAAGTTTACCTATATCGTGTATTAGGGTTCTAATATATGTTCCTTTTGAACACTCCACAATCAATTTAAACACACCAGTTTTCAAATCAATGTCAATAATATCAATCTTATGTATCTGAACTTTTCTGGCCTTTCGCTCAACTTCTTGTCCTTGTCTGGCCAGTTCATATAATTTATATCCGCCTACTTTAAGGGCTGAGTACATTGGTGGTATTTGGCTATATTCACCTAAAAAGCTATTTATCACATTTATTACTTGATCTGCTTCAAGATTTACTTCATTGGTTTCAATAGTTTTTCCATAGATGTCATGAGTATCCGTTACAACACCTAATAAACCTACCACTTCATAGGTCTTAGATTTATCTATAATAATTTCACTAACTTTTGTTGCATTACCAAGACACACAGGAAGAACCCCTTTTGCTTCAGGATCCAAGGTTCCAGTATGTCCAATTTTCTTTTGGCTTAAAATCCCACGAAGTATTGCTATAACATCGTGGGATGTATATCCTGCTTCTTTATAAACATTGATAACTCCATTAATCAATCTTTATACTCCTTCTTAATATGTCTTGTTAATATATTAATTTTTATCTATCTCTTCATTATCTTGTTTTTTAACTTTATCAATTAATTTTGACATATTTATGCCATACTCAATTGATTCATCTAGGAAAAAGCTTAATTCAGGAGTATTTCTCAAGTTAATATTTTTTGCAATCAAGCTTCTAATAAATGATTTGGCACTATCTAATCCTGCTAATGTTTCTTGTTTGTCTTCATCACTGCCTAGAACACTAACATATACACTTGCTACTTTTAAATCTGGTGCCACTTCTACTGACATTACTGATGTCATAGGTTTAATTCTTGGATCATGTAGCTCCATCTCTATTATTCTACTTAGTTCTTTTTTTACTTCATTATTTATTCTATTATTTTTAATACTGTTTTTTCTCATATATATCGCCATCCTTTCGATGTCGTAAAGCAGATATTATTTATCTTGGAATCTCTTCCATAATATATGCTTCTACAGTATCTCCAACTTTTATGTCATTATATTTATCAAATACTAAACCACATTCAAATCCTGTTTTTACTTCTTTTGCGTCATCTTGGAATCTCTTTAGAGAGGTTAATGTTCCATCATAAACAACTATTCCATTACGTATTATTCGAACTTGAGAGGCCCTAGTAATCTTACCTTCTGTAACATAACAACCAGCGATATTTCCAACTCCTGAAGCTTTAAATATGTCTCTTATTTCAACTTGACCTAATACTTTTTCTTCATAAGTTGGGTCTAGCATACCCTTCATAGCATTTTCAACATCTTCAATCGCATTATATATAACGCGATATAATCTCATGTCAACTTCTTCAGCTGCCGCAGTATCTTTTGCGTTATTATCTGGTCTAACATTAAATCCTATTATAATAGCATTAGATGCACTTGCAAGTGTAACGTCAGATTCATTAATAGCACCTACACCACCATGAATCATTCTTACTGCAACTTCATCATTACTTAATTTTTCTAAACTTTGTTTTACAGCTTCTACTGAGCCTTGAACATCTGCTTTAACTATAACATTAAGCTCTTTAACATTACCTGCTTGAATTTCTGTAAACAATCCATCTAATGATAGTTTAGGTTTAGTATTTGCAATTAATCTTTCTTTATTTTGAGACATGTAAATTTCAGCAATTTGACGAGATTCTTTTTCTGTATCTGATACCACAAATATTTCTCCCGCTTCTGGAACTTCACCTAGGCCAAGGATTTCAACTGGTGTTGATGGTCCTGCTGATTCTACTCTTTGTCCTTTATCATTAAGCATTGCTCTAACTCTACCGCATGATATACCAATACAAATTGGATCTCCTACATTTAATGTGCCTTTTTGAACAAGAACTGTAGCAACTGGTCCTCTACCTTTATCAAGTTCAGCTTCAACAACCAATCCTCTTGCATTTCTATCTGGATTTGCTTTTAATTCTAATAGTTCAGCTGTAAGAATAACCATCTCTAATAAGCTGTCTATTCCTTCACCTGTCTGAGCCGAAACTGGAACAAATACTGTGTCCCCGCCCCAGTCCTCAGCAACTAATTGATGTTCAACTAATTCTTGTTTTACTCTTTCAACATTAGCACTTGGTTTGTCAATCTTATTAACTGCTACTATGATTTGAATTCCCGCTGCCTTAGCATGATTAATAGCTTCTACAGTTTGTGGCATAACACCGTCATCTGCAGCTACAACAAGGATTGCAATATCAGTTGATTGGGCTCCCCTCATTCTCATAGAGGTAAAAGCCTCATGACCTGGGGTATCTAAAAATGTAATTTGTTGACCTTCAATATCAACAGTGTAAGCACCAATATGTTGAGTGATTCCACCCGCTTCTCCTGTTGTTACACGAGTTTCTCTAATAGCATCTAAAAGAGATGTTTTACCATGGTCAACATGACCCATAACACAAACAACTGGTGAACGTTTCTTTAAAGTATCTGGAGCATCTTCTTCCTCTTTTAAAATTTCTTCAACTTCGTCAATTACAACTTCTTCTTCTACGAGGATATTAAATTCCATTGCTATTTCTTCTGCTTCTTCAAATGTCACTTCTTCATTAATTGTAACAACTTTTCCTTGAAGAAATAATTTTTTAATAATCGCTGAAGAGTCTATTTGCATTTTTTTAGCCAATTCTTTAATTGTAATGGATTCTCCTACTTCTATAAGTGTCACCTTTTCTTTTTTCTTTATCTCTGGTTTTGGCTTAATAAATGCACCTTTTTTAAGTTCTTTATTTATAGGTTCATTATTATCTTTATTAGTTTTATAATTATTGTTTTTCTTTTTACTTCTGTTTCTTCTATTTGTCACTTCACTACGTGTACTTGCAACAGCAGCATTATTGGTCTTTTTAGTCTTACTTGTTGTCTGTCGCTTGTCACTATCAAAATCATCTATTTTATCTGCTATATAGTCCTTTTTAAAGCCTGGTTTGCTATTTGCTTTATTAGCAGTGTTTGGTCTGTTATATCCCTGATTTGGTCTATTACCTTGGCCTGTACCTGGTTTAAAATTCTGGTTTCTATTATCACCTGGTCTAGAACTTCTTTG
>CAZUDG010000098.1:5017-6084 GCA_964618775.1 uncultured Lachnospiraceae bacterium
CTGACCTTGGTTTGATGTATTTCTAGTTTGGCCTTGATTAGTTCTTTGGCTGCTGCCTTGTGGCCTATTATCTTGACTTCTATTATTAATTTGTCTATTATCTTGTTTAGGTTTTTCACTAGACATTTGGGGCTTATTTTCTTGTTTAGCTTGAGTATTAGTCTCTGCCTTTTGTTTAGCTCCAAATTCTTTCCTAACAATGTTTATTCCCTGATCATTAACATTGCTCATGTGGCTTGTTACATTTATGTCGTTTTTATTCAAAAGTTCTATTACCTCTCTACTCTTTTTATTCACTTCTTTTGCTAATTCGTATACTTGCATTTTTGCCATTATTACTACCTCCACTTTTTCGGTCTGCGATATGTCAAACCATTACCGATATATCAGTTAGCTAGTTGCTTTACTATCCCATTAGCAAGACCATGTTCAAGCAAACCTATAGATGTTCTCATTCCCTTACCTATAGCTTTACCTAATTCTTCTTTTGTTCCGAAAAAGTATATTGGAACACCATAATAATCACATTTATTAGCAAACTTTTTCTTTGTATTATCTGATGCATCCTCTGCTATTAGAACTAAAAGAGCTTCTCTAGATTGTATTGCTTTTTCAGTAGCAAATTCACCACTTACTAGATTACTACTCTTCATTGCTAATCCAAGATAAGAAAATATTTTTTTCTTTGTAAATGGATTAATTAAAGTATTATCTTCCTCATGTGTCAATCTCTTTCAACTCCTTTGTTAATACTACATATACATCTTCAGGAATTCTTGTTTTTAGTGAGCGTTCAAGTCCATTATTCCTCTTTGCCTTTTCTAAACAAGAGACCAAGTTACATATATATGCACCACGGCCATTTTGTTTTCCTGTAGTATCAATTATTATATGCTTTTCTGGAGTTTTAACTACTCTAATTAGTTCTTTTTTACTTTTCATTTCTCCACAGCCTACGCATTGTCTTTGGGGAATTTTTCTTTTATTATTCATTTTTATTAATCCTCAGAATCATCATAGCTTTCCTCAAAGCTATTGTCCTCAGATTCAAATAATTCATCTTCGTC
>CAZUDG010000099.1:0-6043 GCA_964618775.1 uncultured Lachnospiraceae bacterium
ACTCTCTTGGTTTGGTAATTATCACCTATATTCCCTCTAAAATTCGTCACTATTCTTTTCTGCATATTATTGTAATTGCCTCCAATATTTGATAAGCTTTTATTCAAGCAATTAATGTATTTAAATGTATTTAAATTACATTATATCAATCATTGAACTATACCCCCTTCAAGTGGGGTAAAATTTTATATTTATTTTAAAGGAGGTTGTAATTTGAAACAAAACAATAATCTGAGGGCATTAATACTTGTAATAGCTCTCACACTAATCACTGTAAACTTCGTGGCTGGAACATTTGCGAGGTATACCACCCAGGCTAACTTAGAAAGCACTACTAATATCGCTTACTGGGGGTTCACTGGTAAAGAGGCCTCTCTTGATATTTCCAACTTATTTGAACCGAGTTATAAAAACTCATCAAACAAGATAACCGTTCAAAGCTCTAATCCTAATATTAATGTAATTGCACCAGGGACAGAAGGTAGTGCAGAATTTAGTTTTCCATATGGTGATCCAGAATCTATTGGTACTCCTGATGCTCCCGAAGTTGCCTATGATTTTATGGTAAATCTAGAAGGCAGTTACATTGACCCTATTATAAAGAATAATAAAAACATCCTATGGAGCCTAAATGGTAAAACTGATGATGACTATGGAGGATGGGATGAGTTTATGACTGATATTCTTCATCTTTCGGGTCATACCCAGGCTTACTACACCGAATTCAAGCAATTTGCAGTAAAGGATTATGAAGCTGGAAGCCTTCCAGATCACTTTTCTAATAACAATCTTCATACAATCAAATGGAAATGGGAATATACCGATGATCAAAGTGACTCCAATCTTGGAAACATAACTTCTGATAATCCAGTAAATCTTAAGATAAGTATTTCCGCAATTCAATCAGACTAATTCTAAGTTTTTATAATCAAACATATAAATCCAACTTCAAAACAAAACATGGCTCTCATTTACTATGCCAGGCGAGAGCCATTGTAGTTATTATAAGGAGAGGCATCCAAATTAAAATACTAAATATTTTCAAAAAGGCACTGAGTTTCTGTGTTCTTGTAATCATGTCAATTTTACTTCTTATTAATCTATATATCCTTGTGGCAAAAATCTTTCTTAATATTCCATATCCAACTATATTTGGTTATACTAACGCCATCCTAATCTCAGGGTCAATGATTCCAGAGCTAGAAGTGCATGATATGATTATTATACATAAAACAGATAATTATGATATAGATGACATAATTACTTTTCAACAGGGTGAGCGTCTTGTAACTCATCGCATAGTTGATAAAACAAATGATAATTACATAACTAAAGGTGATTATAATAATATAGTAGACCAACAAAATGTATCCAATGATAATGTCATTGGAAAAGTTGCTTTTGTAATTCCTAAATGTGGCCTATATATTAGATATCTACAGACACCTGCAGGCCTGTGTTCAATGTTCCTTGTTGCTTTCTTACTAGTAGCTATATTTATATTAAACCCTAAAGAGATTATAGCTAATCTTAAAACATTTAAAGAAGAACAGAAAAACTGAGGTGTTTAGAGATTATGGATAAAATTTTAAAAAACGAAGAAAGCCCTATTATATTTAACCACCAATATAATCTAATCATTTTATCATTATTTATAGGCCTTTATATATTTGGCCTTACATCTATTGAAACATCTATATCCAAATATATTACTAGTATAAATGGGTCTGCAAATGCAAGAGTGGCTTCATCTATACTAAGTCTGGATTTGAATCCAGATGAGGTAAATAATGAAGGTTTTATAGCATTCAATAAGGATTTTGGGGATGAATTTAAAAAGAACTTTAATATAGCAAATACTAATGATTCTCCACCTTATAGTAATAGTATAAGTGAAACATTTGAAATTCAAAATTTAATCCCTGGTATATCCAAGGAATTCTACTTTGCCATATCTAATGCAAATGGAACAAAAAGAAGTGAAATTTCGCAAAGATACTCCATTCAAATAGCTTCCCTTGAGAATATTCCAGGAATAATATATAATCTGGAACCCATAGACTTGAATGGAAACCCCATTACTAAAGATGATATTGTAGATAAGTCCACAGAAGTAGAGAGTTCATACATAATTGATAATACTTTAAGCGAAGGTCAACTTCCTTGTAGTGATTTCGTAACCCACTATTATAAACTATCTTTAACCCTTACAAATACTGTGAATTATATTGATCCAGTAGAAGCTCTTGTTTTTGAAGATAATGTAATTGGAGAAGATTATGCTAATTCGAAAGTTCCAGTAAAGCAAGAAACCCCATCTATTTCAATTAATGATTCTGGACTGGATGACACAATTGTTTTTACAATCACTATTAATTCAGAACAAATTAATTAAATCTCTAATTTTATAAGTTTAAAACAAAATTTCCAAACTTATTCCCATATGTTATAATAAAACCATAAACATAATATGGGAGGGGTTGATAAAGTATGGCTAATGTTAAGATTGCAGAATCATCACGAATAATCGGTAGCGTTTCTCTTGGCGAGGGTACTTACATTGCACAAGGAACAATTCTTAGATCCCATGATGAATCATTAACTATTGGCGGTAATAGTATGGTACTTGAGAATTCTGTTTTGATAGGCACAGCTAATAACCCATTAAACGTTGGTAGTAAAACTGTTTTTGGACATAAGTGCATAGCTATAGGTGCAACTATTGGTGATTTGTGTGAAATCGGCAATGGTGTCATAATGCTTCCTGGTTCAAGGATTGGAGACATGTGCATATTTGGAGAAGGCACCTTAATAGAAGAAAACGTCGTTATTCCTGATGGCTCTGTTGTAGTTGGCAAACCTGGTAAAATTATTAGAAGAATCACTGAAAACGATAAGAGTATGATCAAAAGAATGCGTGGAAATGACATTTCCTTACCTGATACTAAAAAGACTTTGATTGATAATTCAAGCAAGGAGGTTGATAAAGTGGGCAAATTATATCCATATAAAGATAAGTATCCTCAAATTTCTGAATCTGCAACATTATATGATAGTGCTGAAATTACAGGAGATGTAATAATTGGGGACAATACTACTATTGGAGCTGGTGTTAAAATAATTGGTGACTCCCATGGACCAATTAGGATAGGTAACAATGTTCAAATACTTGAAAATTCAGTACTTCATTTATTACCAGATAACGAACTAATTATAAATGATAATGTTATTATTGGTCCAAATTGCATGATTCATGGCACTAATATAGGAGAGAACTCGGTTATAGAATCTGCTTCTATAGTTTGTGATTACAGCACACTAGGAAAGAATACTCTTGTTAGAACTGGAACTCTCGTTAAGCAAAGAAGTTCATTCCCAGATAATATTATATTAGAAGGTTACATAGCAAAAGAAGTTGGCAAAGTAGATGGCACTCTAGAAAAACCTGATTGGGCGATTCGTGAATAGGACAAGCTATTTATGTGTCAGTCTCCATAATTTTGGAGGCTGACACTTTCTTATGTATTATCTTATGCTTTTAATACCATTAATTATAAATACTAATCCTAGAATGCCAAAAATAGCAAATATTATTGTGAAATGTATTGGCGTATCAAAGGTACCTTTAATTAATGGTTCTATAATACTTTCATAACAAAGATATAATAAATATCCTCCTGCTACAATTCGAATAGTTCCCCTTCTTTTTTTATCTCTAGTTAATGTTTCTTCTTTTTCTATTTCTGTTACTTCTTCATCAGTAAGATCATCACTTTCAGAATCAAAGACTGCATTTTCATCAGAATTAACCAAGGATTCACCTTCTAGTGATTCCTCTCCTAGCCTATCATTATCTAAAGATTCATTGTTTCTTGTCGACTCCTCTAGTTGTTCGTCATTATTATAAGACTCTTCATAATCTGGATTATCTGCGACTTCACTATTATCATACTTTGGAAATTGACTCTCTTTATCTTTCATTAATTTATCCTTCATTGTTTTATTAGTTGTTGATTACGACATATCCCATCGTAACCACCACTACACCACCTTATAGAATATATTTAGGTTGATAAAGGTAACCTATAACCCTTTTAATTGTCACTTTAAGTATATCTAGTTAATTACATTCATAGATTTAAGATTTAAGATTTAAGCTTTTAGTTATTATAACATGATTAGGTTGCAAATATAAGCTATTAGTAATAAAATAATATCAATTAAACATATAATAGATCATTCAATCTCAAAGGAGGCAAGCCAATGATTATAACTACAACACCATCTATTGAAGGAAAAGAAATAATCGAATATAGAGGTATCGTATTCGGTGAAGTTATTAGTGGTATAGACTTTGTAAAAGATATTGCGGCTGGATTTACTAATTTCTTTGGAGGCAGATCTAGATCTTATGAAGGTGAGCTCATAGAAGCTAGAGAAAATTCATTAAAGGAAATGGAACAAAGGGCAAGACAATTAGGTGCAAATGCCATAGTTGGTGTGGATATTGACTATGAGATGTTAGGTCAATCCAATGACATGATCATGGTTACTGCATCTGGAACCGCTGTAGTTATTGGGTATTAACAGTAAAACACAAGATCTCACTATCATAATGATAATGAGGTCTTGTGTTAGTCTTAGGTTTTATCTTGTGTATGGTTTTATCTATCAATCTTTTTGGTCCCTTTTTACGATCCTTTTTATAATTGTGCAATCCTTTTAATCCCTTTTACCTTCTTTTTTATAATTGTGCAATCCTTCTTCTGTCTTCATTTGATAATTCAAAATCAAATATATCTAAACTTTCGGCTTGATGATCTTTATTGTGTGATTTAGGGATTACTACTACATCGCGCTCAATTTGATAACGAAGAATAACTTGAACAAAGGTCTTACCATACTGCTGACCAATTTTATCAAGAATTTGACGGCTACTGTCAGTTATGCCACTTAAAGGTGACCAGGCAACAGTGACAATATCATTGGCTTTATTATATTCTATAAGTTCATCATTCCAACCGTTAACGTGGGACTCTATTTGATTAACTGCAGGTTTGCTATCACTATTTTCTAGAATATTATCAAGATGGTCTTTTTCAAAGTTTGATACACCAATTGCTTTAAAAACTCCACGTTTATAATATTCCTCTAAAATTCCCCAAGCCTCAACCATCTCACTAAAGTTATCCCAGGGATGATGAATAAGAAACAAATCAATATAATCTGTTTGAAGCTTTTTCAAGCTATCCTCAATTTCCCCTCTAGCCCAGTCTGTCCCTTCATAACCTGAAGATGTCCTCAGTTTAGTTGTAATAAAGAATTCATTTCTGGGGATTGATGAATTTGCCAAAGCATTTCCCACCATTTCTTCATTACGGTAAGATTGAGCAGTATCGAAGTGACGGTAACCATTGGCGATTGCCATGTCTACTTCCCTAGTATCACCTGTAAGTTCCGCTGTATATACATTTCCAATTTTTCCAAATGTGTTTGTTCCAGAGCCAATCATAGGCATAGTAATTCCAGTATTTAAAGTGATGTTATTCATACTCTTTCCTCCTCCTATACTATGTTTAACAGTGTATTTTCTGCTTAATAAAACATAGTTATTATTTCTAGTTTATATATCATTTATAAGATATCACGGCAATAATTCTAGGATAAGATAATGTTTTTCAATCTCTTGTGCTATTCTTTCATACTCTATATCATGAACATAATGGGAAGATTCTAAATTAATAACCTTTCCAACCTCCAGCTCTTCTATGTAATTATTCTGAATTTCTAGCCATTCATCTTCATTCCAACCAGTTCCCTGGCCATTACTTGCAAACATTAATATTGGCAAATCAGGAACCCCGCCGTCTTTTACCTTATTTGCATTTTCTTTGATATTCTTTACTTCATTTAACATAGGCTTTGTGGCAGTTCTCCTATAGAAAATAGCCCTATATATGTCTTTTTCTTCTTCTGTAAGATTCCCGTACTTTATAGCATCACTTTCTGCAATATTAGGAATCAATCTTGTAATTCCGACATT
>CAZUDG010000100.1:0-5899 GCA_964618775.1 uncultured Lachnospiraceae bacterium
CTTAATAGTCTATTCGTTTTCGTTCCTATTCTTTATGTAATCAATAAATACAGCTAATAATATAACGGTACCCTTAACCACATACTGCCAAAATGAACTTACATTTAAAAGATTTAATCCATTATTAAGAACTCCAATAATCAAACCACCAATTATGGTTCCTCCAATCTTACCAAAACCTCCTGACATACTTGTACCACCTACAACAACTGCTGCAATGGCATCCATCTCTGCACCATCACCAGCTGTTGGCTGACCTGAATACATACGTGAGGCAAGTACTATACCTGCCAAACCTGCCATAAGACCTGAATAGGCATGCACAAAGAATTTGACACTAGATACTTTTATCCCTGAAAACTGTGCCGCTTGTGCGTTTCCACCAACTGCATATATGTATCTTCCCATCTTTGTTTTATTCAGAATCAATCCAGTAACAATCAATACGGCTACTAAAATGATTACTGGAGTAGGTATCGGGCCAATATATCCCGCTCCAAGAAACTGCCATTCCTTTGTTACTACTCTAACAGGAGAACCACCCGTATATACATAGGCTAGACCTCTAGCTATATTCATAGTTGCTAAGGTTACAATAAACGCTGGGATTGTTGTCTTTGAGATAACCAATCCATTAAACATTCCAAAAATCATTCCTACCAAAATACCTAATAATAAGGCAACAAACAAAGGAAGGTTGTAGCGAACTACTCCTCCTGCTGCAATACATCCTGATAGGGCGATGATTGAACCTACAGACAAATCAATTCCTCCTAGAATTATAACCATTGTCATACCACAAGCAACATATAAGTTAGTGGATACCTGCCTAAGAACATTAAATATATTCTTTGATGTTAAGAAAGTATCCTTTGTAATAGGATTAACTGATAGAATTAAGCTAAGGATAAATAAGGCAATGATAATTCCCATATTTTCCTTAAACCAAGGAGTAAAGCTACGTTTTAAAAAATTATTGGAACCTTTTGACTTTTTGTTTGTTTTGTCCATTTTATTTCCTCCTCACACCAATCTTTTTATCTATGTTATAACTTGCTTAGGAGTCTATCTACTCCATTATTTTGTTGCAAGTCCCATAATTCCCTCCTGTGTTACCTCTTTATAATCTAAAGATCCTGTAACTCTACCATCAGCCATAACATAGATTCTATCACTCATATTTATAACTTCCGGCATTTCGGAGGAGATCATAATAATCGATATACCGGACGCAACTAGCTGGTTCATAATTCCATAGATTTCTGACTTTGCACCGACATCAACACCCCTCGTGGGTTCATCCAAAATAAGAATTTTGGGATCTGTTGCTAGCCATCTTCCAATCATTACCTTTTGTTGATTACCACCAGATAATTTTGAAACAAGCTGTTCCCTAGATGGTGTCTTAGTTGACATCAAGTCAATATATTTCTGTGTAATCTCATCCTCCTTTTGTTTATCAACCATTATTCCTCTAATAAACTTCTTTAACACCTCAATAGTAGAGTTAAACCGCACACTTTGTACATGGTAGAGACCTTCCGTCTTCCTATCCTCCGGCACTAGAGCGATCCCTTGGTTAATAGCATCAGAAGGTGAATTAATTGATACCTTTTCGCCATTTAGATAGATATCTCCTGTATAATCCTTCGTTAATCCAAAAATACATTTCATTACCTCACTTCTACCTGCCCCAACTAAACCTGAAAAGCCTAAAATCTCACCTTTTCTTAATTCAAAACTTGCTCCTTTGACCATATCTCCATCCGATATATCCTTACATTGTAGAACTATATCTCCTTGCTCTTGGTAGGTTCTAGTATAATATTTCGTCAATTCTCGGCCAACCATCATAGATATTAATTCATCTCTCGATGTCTCATCAACAACTTTTGTTCCTATGTACATACCATCTCGCATAACAGTAACTCTATCACAGATATCGTCTAGCTCACTCAACTTATGTGAAATGTAGATAATTCCTACTCCGCTGTCTGCTAGTGTTCGCATCATATTAAATAGAAAATTAACCTCTTTATCCGATATAGAAGATGTTGGTTCGTCCATAACAAGAATTTTTGACTGGTGTGAAATCGCCTTAACAATCTCAACCATCTGCTGCTTTGCAATGGTTAATCTTCTCACTGGTGTATTGGCATCAATTTCCATACCATAGGAATCTAGAAGCTCCTGTGCATCATCAAGCATTTTTGATCGTTCGGCGATTATACCCTTACCCGGTTCTCTTCCTAAAAAGATATTCTCAGCAACTGTCATATGCGGAACTAATACTAATTCTTGATGAATTATAGATATTCCATTATCTTGAGCAGACTTAACTCCCCTAATGTCAACTTTATTACCGTCAATAAATATCTCGCCTTGATCCGCAGTATAGATGCCACCAAGAATCTTAATGAGAGTTGATTTGCCAGCCCCATTCTCTCCAATAATTGCATGAACTTCACCAGCATTTAAATGGAAATCAACTGCATTTAGAGCATATACACCGGGAAATGATTTATGAATATTCTTCATCTCTAATAAGACATTTTCATTCAAAAAAATCACCACCTTTTATTTTTATTTGACTTATGAGGTATTTATTTGGAAAAGTGTTTACTCTTTAATAAAGAATAAACACCTTTCACTAGTACTTAGCACACAAATCTACATCTTTATATTCTACTTCTTATTGCCATCCATCAGTTCCATATTTATCTACATTGTCTGCTGTTATCATGAATGTATTAACTGGATAACGATCATCAAGGGTTTCACCTTCAAAATACTTATACATTACTTCAACAGATATCTTCGCTATGTCAACCGGTGATTGTGCACCACTTCCTTCAATTAAGGATTCTCCTGAAGCAATCTCTGCTTTAATATCTGGAGAACCATCAACACCGTAGATTAAGCAATCAGTAAGTCCAGCTGCATTCGCTGCTGCTAGAGCACCAAGCGCAGTAGGATCATTACCACCCATAATTGCAACTACATCACTATGTGCCTGCAATAAGTCTTCTGTGATTCCCATAGAAATTTCCAAGTTACCTCTAGCATCCTGCTGTGCTACAATATCAAAACCTTTACCGTCAATGGCATCTAAGAAGCCATCTATCCTATCTACAACGGAGTTCATGGTTGGAGAATCAAGAACAATAATTGGCCCACCATCTGGTCTTTTTTCAACTAAATCTAAACCACATACATAACCTGCATTATAGTTATCTGATCCAACATAAGAAGTTACATATTCAAGTTCAGCTACTTCTGTATCAAAGTTAATAATAGGGATTCCTGCTTCTTTAAGCATATCTAGTGCAGGTAGAATTCCTTCTGCTTCTGCAGGATTAAGGAATATTGCATCAATTCCCTGGGTTATCATGTCCTCAATTTGAGTAATTTGCAAAGTAACATCATTCGCTGGATCTGTTGAAATTAACGTATCCCCATTAGCTTCTACAGCTTCCCTCATGGTCTCCTCAATAATTACAAAGAATGGATTAGTACCATCCATACAAGTGTATCCGAAGGTATATCCTCCCTCTTCTTCTACAGGTTCTTCTACTGGGTCATCTGTTGCCTCTGTTTCCTTTGTTTCCTCTGTTACTAGATCATCAGATTCATCTGGCGTGGTCACAGGCTCTTCTGAACTACAAGCAGTTAATATGCCAGCCACCATTACAACACACAACATGATACTAAATAATTTTCTTCTCATCTTTACCCTCCTTATATAATTTTTACTACAGCTTAATCATATACTTGATTATTTTATATGACACCTGTCTATTGTCATTATATTCATATTACATCTGTAATATTCTTACAAGTACATGCAAAACAACCAATAATAAATTGATATTTTTTAAAATCCTTTCATTTTACACAAAAAAACTATGGTTATCAGGGTTTTGTTGACCCTAATTACCATAGTTCTTTTGTGTTTATATCAGTACTTTACTTACTTAAAATTGGTGCATTTCGATGTATTTAAAGGATGGGATGAGGTGAACCTATGAGCAAAAAAAACTTAAATTGTAAAATAGTGTCTTGGTAAGAATTGTATAAATTAAGGACACAGTTATGCACTATGCACTGTGTCCTTAATTTATATATTGCAAGAGTTAGGCATTATCAGTTTTTCTAACATTAGACTGTAAATGCAATTGACGAATTTCTTCTGCAAATTCAGAAACAGGTCCATCTACTTGTGTATCTCGAATAACATCTTGAATGGGAAGATTACGGACCCGTGATGGAGATGTTCCCATTTCACCCATCCATTGTACTAACTGTTTAGATGAACTAGCATAAACTATCCTGCCTAAACCTACCCAACCATGGGCCGCAGAACACATTGGACAATGTTCACCAGAGGTGTATACAGTTGCTTGACTTCTTTCTTCAGGTGTCATATTGGCAGCAGCCCATCGCGCTAAGTTAAATTCAGGATGTTGTGTATGGTCACCACCTGCAACATGATTATGATCTTCAAAAAGTATATCACCCCTAGCCGAGACAAGTACTGAACCAAATGGCTCATCACCTTTCTCCAAGGCGGTTTTTGCTAGTTCAACACACCTTCTTAAGTACTTCAAATCTAAGTCACTTATCATAGTATATCCTCCTATCTACATCTTATCTCCATCGTTATTTTATTTATCTATATTATCACTCATAACTTTAGATATTACTTTACCTAATTATACCATGTTTACTTCCCTTATATCTACATATTATTAATCCCTATAATCGGGTGGAAGGGGAAACTAAAAAGCTTTCAATATCCTCTATTATCTTTCCACTATAAGAGCTTAACAATACTAAATGGCCGCCCTTATCATACAAATTTATTCTCTTTTTGGTAGACTTAATATTATTATATATATAATTAGCACTTCTTAACTGTGTAGTATCATCATCTATGGTTTGCAAAATTAGAAAAGGGCAGCTAATTCTAGTTAACTTTGTTTTAGTGATATTTAATATCCTTAAAAAATTAATCATTGAATTCATAGGAGAAACCTTTTTGGCATTGATATATCTCTTAATATTAGTAAATGTTCTTCTCTTACAGTCATCCATAATGTTCAAGAATACCCTTTTAAGATTCCAATAATAAATAGGTGTATTTATGGTTACTACAGCCTTTATTTCATATTTACATGCTAAATTTACTGCTATTAAGCCGCCCATGGAAAAACCAATAATTGCGACATTTTGAGTTTTTTCCATTAAGTTAATCAACTCTTCTTCTGCAGAAGTTATCCAGTCCTGATAATCAGCGCTTTTCATATCTTTACTTATGCCTGTATGCCCTTTTAATTTGGGACATGCGATAATATAACCGCTATCCCTTAAATGATTGGTTAAAGGTTCAATTTCATGTATACCGCCACCAAAACCATGAATTATTAGACATCCATTAATACTCATCATATTCTCTTCTTCTGTTTCTGAAGTATGTTCATTTATCTGTTGTTTTCAGAAGGTTCACTACATTAGCCTTATTTAGGTTGATAAAGGTAACCTATAATTCTTTGGTTTAATTAAAAGGTTTATTTGTACAAAAGTAAAAAGTGCATATCTGTTGTATGAATCATATCAATGAATCCTTGATATACTCGGAACGACATATATGCACTATATACTTTTAATTTTTCATTAATTATAACTTACAAATTACGTCCTGAGTTTTCCTAGGATCATAAGTCGTATCATCATTAAATTTTCCTAAACTTCTCAGTTCTTATCTTTCTTATCTTTCTTATCTTTCTTAAAGGTGTTTTTCATACCAGACACAGCACCATCAACTGTATCCTTAATATCATCGAGTGTTTCTTTTCCCTTGGCTAAAGTTTTTTCAACTTTTCCTTCAGTTTCAATTTTT
>CAZUDG010000101.1:0-5663 GCA_964618775.1 uncultured Lachnospiraceae bacterium
ACATATGGATTGTCAATAGGAGTTTCATAACTTGCTTCTTCTCCATATACATTAATATTATCTATATGTATAAATTATCTATATAATTAAACAATATGTTTATTATTTGCCATGTTGGTGTTTAATATTATATAAATTATGAAAATTTCTTCTAAAGCTTATTGATAAAAATTATTTATCTGTTACAATATGTTAGTGAACAATTAAATTATAATTTATTTTATGGAGGTAGTATTAATGAAAGCTTTTGTTGATTCAGATGCATGTATCGCTTGTGAACTTTGTGTTGAAATTTGCCCTTCAGTTTTTCAAATGTCAGAAGACGGTGATACTGCAGAAGTTGTTGTAGATGTAGTAGCTGCGGATGATGAATCTGATGCAGAGGAAGCTATGGATAGCTGTCCTACAGAGGCAATAACTTTAGAAGACTAATTAAAACTATTTTAATTATTAGGCCTAAGGGATGATTTTCTATGATTTGAAAATCTTCCCTTTTTTGTTGCCTGCTTTCACCAGAATATGTATTAAGATTTCTTGTATTGGCAAAAACTATGTGATAATATATAATAACTAATATTTTTATAGGAGGAATGTAAGAATGGGCGATGACCCCGGGCAGACGAAGATACTGTCTCAACTTTTAGTTGTATTAGTATTAACATTAATTAATGCTCTCTTTGCAGCCGCAGAGATGGCTATGGTTTCAACAAGCAATTCAAAAATTAAACGCTTAGCTGACAAAGGTGATAAAAGAGCAAGGATGGTTCAATCATTTCAAAGGGACTCAACTAAGTTTCTTTCCACCATACAGATTGCTATCACTTTCGCTGGATTCTTTTCAAGTGGTTCCGCTGCTGCTAGCTTAACAAAACCTTTAGGTAATTGGATTAACAATATTTTTAATCTATCATACTCTGGAGAAATTGCATTTATTTCAGTAACATTGTTGTTAGCACTTTTCACCTTAATATTTGGTGAATTAGTACCAAAAAGAGTAGCTTTGCAAAATCCCGAAAAGTTTTCATTATTTTCAGTTAACATAATTAATATTGTGTCCTTTGTGTTTACACCTATTATTAGCTTTTTAACATTTTCAACTAATTTAGTTATGAAAGCATTAGGAATGGACCAAGAAAATGCTGATGAGAAGGTATCCAAGGAAGAAATTAGAGCATTAATAAAAAGAGGACAAGCTACTGGTACCCTTGACAACAAAGAAGTAGAAATGATTAATTCAATAATTGAGTTTAATGTTCAAATTGCTAAAGAAGTAATGACACCCAAAATTAATGTGTTTGCAATTGATACATTGCAACCTATAGAGAAATACTTACCAGAATTATTAAACATGAGTTATTCTCAAATTCCAGTGTATGAAGATGATATTGATAATATTCTTGGAATTGTAAGAACTAAGGATTTTTTAAAAGCAGGTTTAAATGTAGGTTTTGAAAATGTAGATTTGAAATCTATTCTCATAGATCCCTATCTTGTACCAGAAAGCAAAAATGTAGGCGAATTACTAAAAGAAATGCAAGTTTCTAAGATACATTTTGCTATTTTAATCGACGAATTTGGTGGCTTTGCTGGAATTGTAAGTTTAACAGACTTAGTAGAAGAAGTAATGGGTGATTTAGAAGACGAACATATTGACCCTAAGATCCAAAAGATTGACAATTCCACTTTCGTTGTGGATGGTCTAACTACAATAGATGAATTAAATGAAAACCTTCATTTAGATTTGTCTTCAGACAATTATGAGACCCTATCTGGATATTTAATTGACTTAATCGGATATATTCCAAAAGAAGGTGAAAGTCCAACAATTGAAATGGACAAGCTAATCTTTAAGATTGTTAATATAAAGAAAAAACGACTTGATAAAGTGAAAATATATATTGGACATAGCAAAAAGACAACCAATAAGGATGAGTAAGAAGAAATTTAATTCTCTCCTACTACCTATATAATAATAAATAAAAAGTTTATTATAATAATTAAAACTACGATTCTGGGTGCGATTGTCACGCTCAAGGAATCGTAGTTTTTGTTTAATAAAATTGTTTGATATTATAATATTAGCTTATTGTTTGACTTGATAATTAAACTGATTCTTTAGTTGGATAATTTGCTAGCATCAATATTACTTATTAAAAGATTGAAAATATTAAGAATAAATTAGCAGCCAAGGATGCAACTAATGATACTACTGTTATCTGTGTATTTATTGACGGACCAGCTGTGTCTTTAAATGGATCACCTACTGTATCTCCAACTACCGCAGCTTTATGGGTTTCTGAGCCTTTTCCACCATTGTTACCAGCTTCAACATATTTCTTAGAGTTATCCCATAAACCACCTGAGTTAGACATAAATAATGCAAACACAAGACCACTTACTATATTACCAGTTAAAAATCCTCCAATAGCATTTACACCACCTACAAAACCTACAATTAAAGTTGATATGATTGCCATTAAACCTGCTGGAATTAACTCTTTAAGAGCACCATCTGTAGCTATTTCTATACATTTATCATATTCAGGCACGATGCCTTCTTTACCTTCTTTTAATCCTGAAATTTCTCTAAATTGACGTTGGATTTCTTTTATCATAGTTTGAGCATTCTTCCCTACACCAAATATTAACATGGCTGAAAATAGTGGAGGTATTGCTGCCCCAACTAATAGGCCAAAGAATACCATAGGATTTAATATATCAAATCCTTCAAACAATTCTATACCCGCTTCTGCTGCTGAAACATTAACCTCACTAATAAAAGCTGCCAATAAAGATATAACAGTAAGACCTGCTGCACTGATAGAAAAACCTTTTGTTATAGCTTTTACAGTATTACCTGCACTATCTAATTTATCAGTAATTTCAAGGGATTCTTCTCCTAAATCACACATTTCTACTAGACCCCTTGCATTATCAACTATAGGACCATAAGCATCATTAGATATAATCATACCTACAATAGACAGCATACCTACTGCTGACATAGCAATACCAAACATTGCATAACCATTTCCTAAAGGAGCACAAACAACATAAGATAAAAGGGCAGATAATCCAATTCCAATCATTGCAGGGACTACACTCATAAAACCATAAGAAATACCTGAAAGAATTGTAAATGCTGAGCCTGTTTCTGAGGATTTTGCAACTTCACGTACAGGTTTCTTGGAGTCATTGGTAAAATAATCAGTTGCAATACCTACTACTACTCCTACTGATAAGCCTAGCATGCTTGCTATCCATATACGCCACTCTAGCCTAAGCATAGATGTTGCTATAGCTGTTAAAACAACATATATAGCTGTCGTTACATATGTATTATAGTTTAAAGCTTTGGTGGGATCTGAGTACTTACCCATTCTCGCTGATGCCACACCAATAATAGATGCAAACAAACCTATGCCTGCATAACAAAACACTGTACTTGTATTTAACATACCTCCTGTAGTTCTATCTATTATGGCGGCTAATACTAAGGCTGCTGATAATGATGCTACATGGGAATCAAATAAGTCTGCTCCCATTCCTGCCACATCACCAACATTGTCTCCAACATTATCTGCAATAACTGCAGGGTTTCTTGGGTCATCTTCAGGAATGCCGTACTCTACCTTACCAACCAAATCTGCACTAATATCTGCAGTCTTAGTGAAAATCCCACCTCCTGCTTTTGCAAATAAAGCTAAGGAACTTGCTCCAAAGCTAAAGCCTATTAAAGCTCCTGTGTTACGGGTAATTAGTAGCACTAAGGTTACTCCTAATAAACTTGCTCCTACCACTGACATTCCCATTACTGCTCCGCCTCTAAAACCAGATAAAAATGCAGGTTTAATGTTTTTTGTAGAAGCATATGCGGCCTTTGTGTTAGCTATAGTTGCGATATCCATTCCCACCTTACCAGCAATTGCAGAAAAAACCGTACCTATAACATATGACAAAGACATAGTCATATTGTCAGTAACACTTCCTATCCATATTGGAATCGGCAAGAACAAAAATATTAAAATAGCTACAATCAAGGTGAATTTAGCTAATACCCTATACTCTTTTCTTAGGAATGTGTTTGCTCCACTCTTAATTAAATCACCAATATAAATGATTCTCTCATTGGGGCATGGTTGCTTGTTGACCCAATTATACAAATAGTAAGCCATAATGAATGATATAACTGATAACAAAATGGATATAACTTGGAAAAAACTTAAATCAAACTTCATAAAGCACCACCCTTCATATCTTTTAAACTTAGATCAAACATCATATCTTCATCTTATTTATTGCTAAATCCACTATATTCATTATATTAATCTTTTTTAAAAATATTACTAGTCCTCTTTAGTTATAGAATATTGCATATCATATCCTGAAGGTCTCTGGTAAAGCCTTATATAAAACTCTTCTGCAACGGATAAAACATGATCAAATATATCTGATTGAATATCTTCAAATTCAGTCCATATGGTTGTATTAGTAAAAGCATAAATTTCTATTGGAATTCCAGTTTCTACTGGGTCTAGTTGTCTAACCATAAGAGTCAAATCTTTATGAAGTTTTGGATGGTTTTCTACATATTTTTGAAGATAAACACGAAATACCCCAATGTTTGTTAATCTTCTTCCATTAATTTTTTCTCCCTGAATTACATCTAATTTAGAATTATGAACAGTAATTTCTTCCTCTTTCTCAATTATATAATCTCTAATTAGGTCAATTTTCTTATAATCTTCTAACATCTCCTTTGTACATAATTTAATACTGTTAATATCCACATAAAATGAACGCTTAATTCTTCTTCCTCCAGAATCAAACATGCCCCTATAATTTATAAATGAATCAGTGATTAAACTATAATTAGGTATTGTAACTGTGGACCTATCAAATGCCACTAAACTAATGGTAGTTAAGGCAATTTCAGTTACAGTACCTTCAGCATTATACTTTGGCACACTTATCCAGTCACCAACCCTTAACATATCTGTAGAGGTTAGTTGAATTCCTGCCACAAATCCAAGAATAGGGTCTTTAAACACTAATGAAAATACTGCAGATAAAGCACCTATACCTCCTAATAATCCTAGAGGATTCTCTCCCATAATATTGGCAACTACTATGATCCCAGCCACAATATATACTACAACTTTTACTACCTGTAAAACTCCTGTAATTGGCTTAGTCTTAGATATTTCATAAGTTTTATACAATTCATCTATAGAATCTAATGCCGCAACAAGAAGCTGCACTAGAACTAAAATAAGATAAGTATCAACTATAGCTTTTACTATATGGGCATATTCTTCATAAAGAGGTGCAACAAAATATAGAATAACTACTGGAATTGCATGAGCAACTATTTTATAAAAATCTTTTCCATATAATATATCATTAAATTTAGATTTGGATTTTTTTATATATTTTGATATTACTATATCAACTACCTTCTTAGATAACTTAAATATTACAAAACATATAATTACTACTGTTATTGTGAGAATAATTAAGGATAAATACTTAATAGTCGGACTATTTTCAATTATTGTTCCCCTAAACAACTTGCTTATTTGATTCATTTTAGATTACCTTTCTTAAATATAATAAAATCTCTTTCTTAATTTTATTATATTTACATTTTATAGTCAACTTAA
>CAZUDG010000102.1:0-1112 GCA_964618775.1 uncultured Lachnospiraceae bacterium
GACAAGACCTCATTTACCAGAGCTCCTAAATAACTCATAGCGTTTTTGGCTTCTTGTACAGTGTTACTTTCTGTTCCCACTTCTGCTAGCATACTTCTTTCTCTATGATGAAGATTGTAACGTAGTGCTTTCAAATAGTTCTTCAACATAAAGCTAGGATAGGCCTCCCTACTTTTTAATTGGAGTTGGAGGCTAAAAGCCAAGTTGCCTTGAAGGTTAGGATTAGGTAAGGAATCTACAGACTGTCCTTGGGCATTAGTACAGATCCCATTAAAAAGCATTACTTGAGCAGTTTCAACTCCATTAATAGTGGTTACTCTTTTGTTTCCTGCATCTCTATGTATATCAATAACCACTTCTATAGTTGGATTGGCTTCTAATATCTTTGAAACGCCATCATTTGCATAGTTATAGGCTAAATTTCTATCAAGTCCATCCCCCATAATATCGTATTTTGTTTTATCATGAATTACCTTGTATCCATAGTCCGATAATATACCGGCTAGCCTGGCACCTACCCCTACCACTGTGTCCTCTTCTACTCCTGATCTGCTATCACTATAGGTTTCTTGAGAATGGGTGTGATAAATTAAAATCTGAGGATTTGATGGTTTTTTTGCCATTGTTAAATCCTTGCCTACTAAAATATTTGGATCAAATAAATTGTCGGTAACTGCAGTGGAAGAATCTATTATATAAAAATTGTTATATAAAAAAGGTCTATTTAGGAGCTGGTCTAATGCAAAATATTCTCCATTTATTGATCCAAGGACTTCCTTAGATTCTATATTTTTAGGACTTTCTTCACCTTCTAATTGCTTAATTCCTCCCTCTATTATACCTACTTCAAGCTCATTACTGTTATCTACATTTTCTACACTACCACCTAAGATAGTTTGATCATTTCTAATATTATCTAAAATCCCAATAACATCACTTATTGTTCCTTTGTTTCTCATTACTGAATTATTGTTATTAATGGTAGAATCTGCAACATATTGATTTATCGGGAATGATTTAGCAAAAGAATCTATTATTATATTGTTACTTTTTCTACTTATTTCATCATTTGTATAATTTAATATTGGTATGTCGCTATGTATAGATGAAAA